>CAMVAG010000271.1 GCA_947165405.1 uncultured Selenomonadales bacterium | reverse complement strand
ACAGAAGAAGATTTTTCGGAGACGCTTGACTTTTTGAAGGCGGTTAAATTCGATGCGGCGTTCACGTTTATTTATTCCAAACGGAGCGGAACGCCCGCCGCGACTTTTGAAAATCAGATTGACGACGAAATTAAACACCGTCGCCTTGAACGGCTCATGAAAATTCAAAACGCAATCAGCCTCGAAAAAAATCTTGCGCTGAAAGATAAAGTCGTTGAGGTTTTGGTCGAGGGCGCAAGCAAGACCGACGAAAAAATTTTCACGGGAAGGACGCGCTCAAATAAATTAATTCTCTTTGAACATGGCGACGAACAAGCGGGCGACCTTATCAAAATAAAAATCACTCAAGCGCAAACTTGGTTGCTCAAAGGCGAAATCTTCAACTGAAAAAATTTTTTCGAAGATAAATCGACTGTAGGAGGTTGTGTAATGATTTTAAATCTTTGAAAAAAATTTCTCAAAGTTATTGCTTGTGTTTTTTGATTATGCTATATTAAACGGCGGTTATGACAGGTTGAGGATAATTTATTTGTCGAAACCAATCAGACAGGTGGCTTTAAATGGAAGTAATCTTATCGGAATGCTTGGGATTTTGTTACGGCGTCAAGCGGGCGATAAAAATTGCCGAAGAGCACGCGGATGGAAAAAGTTGCACACTGGGACCTGTAATCCATAATCCGCAAATGGTGGAGCGGCTGCGGCGCAAAGGCGTCGGCACAGTCGAAGATTTGACGGCGATGGAGGAGGGCACGATAATAATTCGCTCACACGGCGTGGGACCGCACATTTACGAAGAGGCAAAGGCAAAGGGTTTGAACATCGTCGACGCAACTTGCCCGCATGTCAAAAAGGCTCAAATTTCCGCAAAGGAATTGGCTCAAGACGGACGGCAAGTCGTTATAATCGGCGAGAAAAATCATCCCGAAGTCAAAAGCATCTTCGAGTGGTCGGGCAAGCGAGCAATTATTCTGGAAACGGAGGAGGACGCCGAAAACTTCGCGCCCTGCCCCAAACTCGGAATAGTCTCTCAAACAACGGTGAGCGGTGAAAATTTTATTAAGACAGTTACGCACCTGCTCGGCAAGTCACACGACATAAGAATCTTGAGAACGATATGCACGGCAACGGATCAAAGACAAAAAGCAGCGTTGGAGCTTGCGTCCAAAGTCGACGTGATGTTGGTTATCGGCGGACGCAACAGCGCAAATACCACGCGCTTGGCTCAACTTTGCGAAAAAAAATGCAAGACTTATCACATAGAAACAGCGCAAGAGCTTTCGCCTGTTTGGTTAGAAAATGCCGACAAGGTCGGTATCACAGCCGGAGCCTCAACGCCGGACTGGATTATCGGGGAGGTTTATAAACAGTGTCAGAGGATTTGAAGAACGTTGAAGAGATGGGTAATTGGTTTGATGAATCGGAAAGTTTCAAAGACATTCGCGAACATGAAGTAGTCGAAGGCACCGTCATTCAAGTCAATCGCGACGAGGCCTACGTCGACATAGGTTACAAGCAGGAAATCGCCATTCCCAAAAAAGAGTTGGCTTATCCGGAGCCCGAATCGGCAGAAGATGTCGTAAAAGCGGGCGACGTTATCAAAGTTTATATTCAGTCTCTCGGCGGCGAAAACGGCGGTGTCTTGTCAAAGATTAAAGCCGATAACGAAGTTGTTTGGGACGAATTGCGGGCGGTCAAAGCTCACAATGAAGACCCCGAAGCCGAAGACTTGCAGACGGTCGACGCGCACATTAACGGCGTTGTCAAAGGCGGCTTGACTGCAACCGTCAACGGACTGCGCGGCTTCATTCCCGCCTCGCAAATGGAATTGCACTTCGTCAAAGATTTAAGCTCTTACGTCGGGCAGACGGTTCAAGCTTTGCCGATTGAAATCGAATCGCATAAACGCCGCTTGGTTTTAAGCCGCCGTCAACTGCTCGAACGCGAACGCAAGATTAAACAACAAGAAATTTTCGGCACGTTGCACGAGGGCGACATTATCAAAGGCACCGTCAAACGTCTTGTCGATTACGGCGCATTCATTGACGTGGGCGGCGTCGACGGGCTTGCACACATTTCCGATCTTTCTTGGGAACGCGTCAGCCATCCTTCCGATGTCCTCAAAGTCGGCGAGGAGCTTGATGTTTATGTTAAGAACGTCGACCCCGAAGCTCACAGGATTTCCCTTTCCGTCAAGCAGACTCAACGCGACCCGTGGCTTGACAAGGCGGAAGGTTATCGCGAAGGCGACTTAATCGAAGGCAAAATCGTCAAGCTTGCAAAGTTCGGCGCGTTCATGGAAATTGAGCCCGGCTTCGACGGTTTGATTCCTATGGGCGAACTTAGCGACCGCCGTATCGAAAACGCGGACGAGGCAGTTGCAGTCGGTGACATCGTTCGGGTTAAAGTTTTGCGTATCGACCTCAAGCGCAAACGCATTTCCCTGTCGATTAATCGCGCCCGCCGCGAAGCAAACAACGCCAATGTCAAACGCTATCAACCCAAAGTCGAAAC
>CAMVAG010000270.1 GCA_947165405.1 uncultured Selenomonadales bacterium | reverse complement strand
TAAAATATTTTTTGGGAGGGAAAAAATTATGGCTGCACACGTCATTGAAGAGGCTCGGCGTTGTCTGCAATGCAAGAAGCCGCTTTGCAAACTCAAAGGCTGCCCGATTCAAACCGACATCCCCGAAATGATTCGCCTGTTCCTCGCGGGTCAAACCGTTGAAGCCGGGCGCATGCTCTTTGAAAACAATCCGATGAGCGTCGTCTGCTCTCTTGTTTGCGACCACGAAAATCAATGCGAGGGCAACTGCATTCAAGGCAAACGTCCCGGCGGTTCTGCCGTTCAAATTCCCGGCATTGAAAATTACATTTCGGATTTTTATTTTGACAAGATAAGCCTCGAACGTGCACCCGATACCGGTCAGCGCGTCGCGATAATCGGTTCGGGGCCTGCGGGAATTACAATCGCAATCAAGCTCGCCGCGCTCGGCTATCGAATCACAATCTTTGAACGCATGGACAAAGTCGGCGGCATGATGCGTTACGGCATTCCCGCTTTCCGTCTGTCAAAAAAAATTCTCGACCGCTATCAAGTCAAGCTTCGTGAAATGGGAATTCACTTCCGCCCGAACACAGCAATCGGCGGCGCGCTTCATCTCGATGACCTCTTCAATGACGGCTACGATGCAATTTTTATCGGCACCGGCGTTTGGCGTCCGCGCAGACCTCATGTCAAAGGCGAATCGCTCGGCAATGTTCACTACGCGATTGACTACTTGCAAAACCCCGACGCTTACGACTTGGGCGACACCGTTGCGATAATCGGCGCGGGCAACTCGGCTATCGACGTGGCGCGTACCGTCATTCGTCAAGGCTCTCGACACGTCACGCTTTATGCTCGTCGTCAGAGGATTGCCGCCAGTCAGCGCGAATTGGATTATGCGGCAGTCGACGGCATCGAACTTCAACAAGGCATGGCGATTAAAGAATTTACGGAGGAAGGCCCCATCCTCACGCCGAGAATTTATGACGATAAAGGAAATTTGATTCGCGAGGAGGAACCCGTCCTCATGCCCGCCGACAGCACGATTATTGCAATCAGTCAAGGCCCCAAAGACAAAATCGTAAACACGACGCACGATTTGAAAGTCAACGACAACGGCTTGATAGTCGTCGACGAGGAAGGGCGCACCACCCGCGAAGGCGTCTTCTCCAGCGGCGATGTTGTTATCGGCGCGAAAAATGTTGTGCTTGCCGTGAAGTATTCAAAAATCGTTGCGAAGTCTATGGACGAATATTTGACTGCCAAACGAAATGCTAATTGAGCGATTGAACTTCGTCGGCAAATTCAATAACCGCCAAGCGATGAGTTGCAATGATTATCGTCTTGCGCGGAGAAATTTCTTTTATCAAAGTTAAAACTTTTTGTTCGGTTGCCTCATCCAAGCCCGCTGTCGGTTCGTCGAGTAAAATTATCGGCGAATCTTTCAGCAGGGCGCGAATCAAGCCGAGCCGTTGAAGTTGTCCGCGACTTAGTTTTTGCGGCGCGTTTAAGTTGAGCGTCGACAAATTCAGCGCGGACAAAAATTTTTTCAACAGCTTGTCGTCGAGCGCGAGGAACATTGTAAAATTTTTTTCAAGCGTCGTTTCAAACAAATGCGGAGCTTGCGGAAGCAATGTGGAATGCGCAATGCGTAATGCGCAATGAGTTTCTACATCTGTGAATTTTATTGAGCCCGCCGTCGGTTGTAAAATCCCCGCCAAAAGTTTTAAGAGCGTCGACTTGCCCGCGCCCGAAGTGCCCGTCAACGCCGTGACCTTCCCCGCAGAAAATTTCAAAGTCACGCCTTGCAAGACGGGCGATTTTTTTTTCGGGTAAGTGAAGCTCACGTTGTCGAGTGAAATCGTCGGAGGCAATTTCAATGCGGAATGCGCAATGCGGAATGCGCAATGATTTTCATCACGAAGAAAATTTTTCAAGCGTTCCAAAGACGAGCGAGCCGAAATCATCACGTGAAACGCCACGCCGAATTTTCTTATCGGCAAAAAAAATTCCGGAGCCATGAGCAACAAAAACAACGCCGCTTGAAATTCGACGCCGCCCGAAATTAATCGCAAGCCCAAAGTCACGGCGACCAACGCGATTGAAAGTGTCGTAATCAATTCCAGCGCGAACGACGACACGAACGCAAGCTTGAGCACGTCGAGGGTTGCCGCCGAAGATTTTCGAGAGGTTTCTTTTAAGCGTTGCTTGCCCGCGTCGAGGCGATTGAACATTTTCAAAGTTGTTATCGCCGCCAAAAGTTCGCGAAAGTCTGCGTTGAGTCTTTGAAGTTCAGCCCATGCCCGCGAATTTTTTTCGGCAGTCGCCTTCCCGATAAGCCACAACAAAAGCGGAGCAATCGGCAGCGTCACGAGCAAGATTCCCGCCGTCAACAAATCGACGAGAGCCGCGCCGATTAAAAATATCGGCAGAAAGATTATCGCGGAGGAAATTTGCGGCGCGACCTTCAAAAAGAAATCGTCGAGTGCTTGAAGCGTGTCGAAAATCAAAGTCAGCAATTCGCCGCTTGAAATTTCTTCT
>CAMVAG010000269.1 GCA_947165405.1 uncultured Selenomonadales bacterium | reverse complement strand
TAGATTTTGTAAATCTCTTCGGTGTAAGAGTTGTCGTCGTTGTGAACAATCAGCGGCGGAAGAATTTTTAAGTTGCCGACGTTCGCGCCGACCACTGCCTCCAACATTATCAAGTTAGCTTCGCGCGTCGCCTTCGGTTGAATCATTCGCAGACGTTTCATTTCCATTTGATGACGATGCAAAGTCTCGACTATCTCGCACAACCTCGACGCCAAGTGAATCATGTAAAAGACGCCGTGAAATTTCAAGACGTATCGCGCCGCAGTCACCACGTCTTCAAGCGTCGCCGTGAACTCGTGCCGGGCTTGCGCTATCCCCGAAATTTTATTTGCCTCGCCGTTTTTTATCGGCGTGTATGGAGGATTGGCTATCACCGCGTCGAAACTTTCCGCTTTAAAAATTTCTCTGTGCTTGCGATAGTCGCCCTCCATGACGAAAATTTTTTCAGATAAGCCGTTCAATTCGACGTTGCGTTTTGCCAAGTCAGCCGCCCGCGAATTCAACTCAATCGCAACAATTTCTTTCACGTCGTCGGCTATCAACAGCGGAATTACTCCCGTGCCCGTGCCCAAGTCCAAGACGCGGGCATTTTTTTTCCGGCGCGGGAAGTGAGCTATCAACACCGAGTCCATTGAAAAGCAAAATTCGTTTTCGTCTTGAATAATCATTCGCCCCGACCTCATCAAGTCATCGAGGCGTTCGCCTTCACGCAAGGTAATCATTTTTTTAATTCTCTTCGCGGTTGACGGCGGGTTTTGTCTCCGCGAGGTCTGCGTTCAAAATTATTGTTGCGTTCGATATTTTCCGAGCGGTTGTAGCGATGATTAAAAGGCTCTGTCCTGCGCGGGCGTTCGAATTTTTGCGGACGGTCGGGCTTGGGCTCTTCAATCGGTTGAGGCTCTTCGACTTGAGCAGATTCTTCGACCGATTCAAAGTCTTCGGCATTGACCGGCAAAATATCTTCCCAAGCGGCAACGACGGTTTTGTTCGTGTCGAGGAGAATCGTTGCGTTCCTGCGCGAAAAACTCACGGCAACGACTTTGCCCTCGCCGTCAGCCATGACAACTCGACTGCCCACACGCGGCTTGAACGTAACCGTTTGCTGCGGACAGTTCTCACAATACAAATCGTTTTCGTATTTGAGGCAACACATGAGCCGCCCGCAAACGCCGCTGATTTTCGTCGGGTTGAGCGATAAGTTTTGGTCTTTCGCCATGCGAATCGACACGGGAATAAATTCGCCCAAAAACGACGCGCAACATAACGGACGACCGCAACCGCCCATGCCGCCCAAAAGTTTTGCCTCGTCGCGAACACCAACTTGCCGAAGCTCAATTCGCGTTCTGAATATCGCCGCCAAATCTCTGACAAGCCCTCGAAAGTCAACGCGCCCGTCCGCCGTGAAGAAGAAAATTATTTTGTTCACGTCGAAGGTGTATTCCACGTTGATTAATTTCATCGGCAGGTCGTGTTCCTTAATTTTCTGCAGGCAAATATCGAAGGCGTACTTTTCATCCTCGCGATTTCTTTCAAGCTGTATCAAGTCTTCTTCCGTAGCTTTGCGATAAATTTTTTTCAGCGGAAGTCCCGGCTCGGTCTCTACGTTTTCTTCAATCGATAACTCACGCGCCTCGACGACGACTTTCCCGCACTCAAGTCCTCGTGACGTTTCGACGATAACCGAATCGCCTTTGAGCAGCTCCTCTTCGTTCGGCTCGAAAAATAAAATTCTGCCCGCCTTTTTTATTCTGACTCCGATAATTTGCATTAGTTCACTCCTTTATAATCGTTTCAAGCGCGATTTTAATCATGTCGTTGAAGGAAGATTGCCGCTCTTCGGGTGTGCAGCGTTCGTTGCGCCATAAATCATCGCTGACCGTGAAAATCGCAAGGGCTTGAACTTTTGCGGCGGCGGCGTGCAGATATAGCGCGGCACTTTCCATTTCGACAGCCAAAATTCCGTAGCGGCGGAGCTTGTCGTTGAAAGTGTTTTTCCCGTCACCGAAAGTCCCGTTCGGGTCGTCGTAGTCGTTGTAAAATAAATCGGCGCAGATGACGTTGCCGACCTTGACGGGCAAATTTAAATCACGCGCAACGTTGACGGCTTTGTTAAGTAAATCGAAATCCGCAAGCAGAGAAAAATTCAACACGCCGCCGAAAACTTGATTGACGATTGAGGAATCGGTCGAAGAGCCTTGAGCAATTACAACGTCGCGCAAGTGAACATCCTCGTTCATGCCGCCGCATGTCCCGACACGAATCAATTTCTTCGCGCCGAAAACTTCAATCAGCTCGTGAAGATAAATTGAGATTGAGGGAATGCCCATGCCCGTCGCCTGAATCGAAACGCGCCGGCCTTTGTATTTTCCCGTGAAGCCGAAAATATTTCTTATCGCCGTGTATTGATGAACGTCCTCCAAAAAATTTTCTGCGATGATTTTTGCGCGGACGGGGTCGCCCGGCAACAAAACGCGTTCGGCAACTTCGCCGACTTCAGCTGCAATGTGTATGCTTACCATAAAATTTTCTCTCCTAT
>CAMVAG010000268.1 GCA_947165405.1 uncultured Selenomonadales bacterium | reverse complement strand
CCGTTGCGCATGAAGTAAGCTTGAGTGACTTCGCGATAATCATTCGGGCGAACGATTGCATGTTGATATACGAGAGCCAAAGCCGCAATCGCCACGCCGACGAAATACAATTTGCCCAAGCCGAGCATAAGTCCGACAATCACGAAGCAGAGGATTGACAAGACGTGAAGGCCTCGCGCAATTTGCAAGGCACCTGCCGCACCGTATTTCGTCGCCAAAGAGTGGAGGCGTTGAGATTTATCGAAGCGTTCGTCTTGAGCACCGTAGACCGCGTCGAATGCCCCAATCCACAAAGCAACCGCCGCGCATAAAATTATCATCGGCAAGGAAATTTTTTCGGTCAAGGCGACCCACGCGCCGGCCGGAGCCATTGCGATTGCCAAGCCCAAAAACAAATGACACCACGCGGTAAATCTTTTCGTGAAAGGATAAATTATGAAAGGCAACGCCGCGACCGGCAAAAGCTTGAGGCAAATCGGAGGCAACTGCGCGACCGCCGCAATGAGGACAATCATACACAGCAGGATAAAGATTAACGCCTCGCCTTTTGAAATTTCGCCGCGAACCATCGCCCGATAAGACAGGCGCGGTTGAAGTTTGTCGTATTTCAAATCGGCGAGGTTGTCTATCGCGATTGCCGCCCAGCGCGCCGAAGTTATCGCGATTAAAATTAAAACGACCGTCCAAAAATCGGGATGACCTTGAGCCGCCATGAAGGCACTTGCCAAAGCGAACGGCAAAGAAAAAATCGTGTGAGGCAAAGCGACGTTGTTTGCATGAGCTTTGAGCTTTGAAGTTTTTACATTCCCCATTCCTAATTCCTACTTTCAGCTTTCAGCTTAGAGCTTTCAGCTTTCAGACTTTCACCTTCCTGAAAGCTGACAGCTGACAGCTGACACCTAATTCCTAATTCCTAATTCCTCATTCCTAATTTTTTTCAAAATCACCGTCGGGCAAAAGTTTCCAAGTTTCGTCAGCCCGCGCAGAATTTTTCATGACGCGTTCGATATTTTTGCTGTCGCTGAAGTCGTAAAATTTTTCAGCCTCCTCACGAGACTTGCCGCCCGCAATTTTCCGATTGATAAGCCGCTCACGCAAAAGATACGGTTCTGCCTCAATGAAAACGGAATAATCGCCGAGCACGCGAACGTTTGTCCAGCCCGCCTCCTTGAGCAAAAGATAATTTCCCTCGATTAAAAGAATGTCATCTTCGACGCTCCAATAATCGGGCAACACGTCATGAATCTTTCTGTCGTAAATGTTCCAATCGGTTCCGTCTTGCCGAGCCTCACGAATTTTTTCAACAAGTAAATCCACGTCGAAAGTTTCGGGCGCGCCTTTAACGTCACGCATAAAAATTTGTTCGCCGTCGCGTTCAATCGTCGTGACGTTCATGTAAGCCGTCGTGTAGTGAAAGCCGTCCATGCTCAAGGCACGAATTTTATCGACTTCATTGGAACGTTCGCGGCTGAGCTGTTCGAGGAATTGGGCAAGCGTCGATTTTCCGGCTCCGGGCGGCGCGACGAGGAACGCGATAACTTTTCTGTCCATTGTCATTTTTAAATCGGTCAATTCGTGCAGGAACGGCATGAAAATTTCTTCAATCGCCGCCTCGCTGAATTTGACTTCCTGCAAAATTCCGTTGACTTCCATGTTGTAAGTTAAAAATTTTTTCTCCATGATTCCTCCTCAAGAAAAATCTCCGCGCCTGACAAGTTCACGAGCCGCCTTGCCCGTCAAATGTTCAATCGTCATGACGGGAACAACCAAAGCATCCAATCGGGATAATTCTTTTTCACGACGCTGAGCGCTTGCCGTCGACGAATACTTATCCGCCAAAAGTTCAAGCCCGCGCAGCTTATCGGGGTCTGCGTTGTCCTCGACGATTCTTATCCGCCCGAAGGCAATCGCGCTTGAAAAATAAGTCGTGAACTCTTCGGCAACAACCTCGTGGCGGTCGACGACGCAGAAAGAAACTTTATCGTTGCGTTTAATCGCGTCAATCTTGTGACCTGTCTTGGCGCAGTGAAAATAAATCTTGTTGCCCTCGACGGCGTAATTAATCGGCAAAGCATAACCGTAGCCGTCGTCGCCGGAAAGTGCAAGGATTCCGAATTCGCCCTCGCGCAAAATTTTTTCCGCCGTCTCTTGCGATAAGATTTGTTTGCTGCGTCTCATCTCTCTGAACATAAAAATCCTCATTCCTCAAACGAAATTAAATTCTTTAAGCGTTGACGCCTTTGCGAATCAGTTTGGAAATTTTTTCAATTTCTTTGTCCGCGCTGTCAATCTTGGTGACCTCGTAGCGACAATCCGTGAGCATTTTAATCGCCATATCGATTTTCCTCAACGTGAAACCGTCTTCGTCTTCGGCGATTTTCTTCAGCGACTGGCAACAGCTTTTCAAAAGTTCAGTCTTCAACTTCGTGCGATACTTCTTGCGATTGGCGATTTCGGCTATCACGCTTTCAAGTTCCGACATTGCGTTAATCGCCGCCATGAAATCGTACTTCATCTGCGGAGAGAGCGGTGCCTCCAT
>CAMVAG010000267.1 GCA_947165405.1 uncultured Selenomonadales bacterium | reverse complement strand
CAGATGATGATACGATAAGCGGCGACGCAGGCAATGATACACTTAACGGCGCGGCAGGCAACGATTCAATCAAGGGCGGCGACGGCAACGACACCTTGATTGGCGGCAAGGGAAATGATTCGCTCTGGGGTGACGACGGCGCAGATAAGTTTTTCTACGCCAAAGGCGACGGCAAAGATATTATTTACGGCTTCGACAGCAAAGACACGCTCACACTCGACAGTATAACTTTCAAAACAAGTATGGCGTCTTACGACAAGTCAAAAGGCATGCTTACACTCAATATCAGCAACGGTTCCATCACGCTGAAAGACTTTACCGCCTCGACCTTCCACATTAACGACGACACTTATAAAATCAGCGGCTCAAGTCTCAAAAAGCAATAACCGCTCGGAAAATAAAAAAACCTCCGCAAATCTGCGCGGAGGTTAATTTTTTTTGCCTTAAATTCTTATGACGCCGATAATCTGAATTTCAATCGACTGGTCAATTTCGGCGTGCGAAACGATTGTGAGACCTTGCACCGAACGTTCGACGAGTTTGCGGAAGTAGAGACGAACGGCGGGGCTTGTCAACACGATAGCGGGATAACCTTGATTGGCAAGCTTTTCAATTTCCTTGTTCAACGAATTAATCATGCGGCGCATTGAGTCGGGGTCGAGGCTGACGTAGGAGCCGTGATCCGTGCGTTGAATGCTGCCGACAATCCGATTTTCCAAAGCCGGGTCGAGCGTGACGCAAGGCAAAGTTGTGCCGCCCTGCACGACTTGATGAGTAATCTGTCTTGCCATTGCGTGTCGAACATATTCCGTCAAAATTTCGGGGTCTTTGGTTGCGCGAGCATAATCGGCGAGGACTTCCATAATCGTTGCCATGTCGCGAATCGAAACGCGTTCGCTGAGCAAATTCGCCAAGACCTTTTGAATTTCGCCGATGCCCAAAAGTTCGGGGACAACTTCGTCGACGAGACCGCGATTTGATTTTGCGAGGTTGTCGACGAGGTTTTGAGTCTCTTGACGACCGAGAATTTCTGCGGCGTGTTGCTTGATAATTTCCGTCAAATGCGTTGCCAAAACCGAAACGGCGTCGACGACGGTATAACCGCTCAATTCTGCCTGTTCGCGTTGACCTTCCGGAATCCACAAGGCAGGAAGTCCGAAAGCCGGCTCAACAGTTTCAATGCCGGGAATTTCTTCAAAGACGGTGCCGGAGTTCATTGCGAGGAAGTGGTCAAGCATGAGTTCGCCGCGAGCAATTTCCATGCCCTTGAGCTTGATAATGTAAGCGTTCGGCTTAATCTGGATGTTATCGCGGATACGAATCGTCGGAACGACCAAGCCGAGTTCGAGGGCGCATTGTCGACGAATCATAACGATACGGTCGAGCAAGTCGCCGCCCTGCCCGGTGTCGACGAGCGGTATCAACGAGTAACCGATTTCCAATTCCATCGGGTCGACTTGCAACAACGAAATGATATTTTCGGGACGGGTTGCCTCTGTCTTTTCTTTGGCTTGAGCTTGTTCCTCTTTGACTTCTTCGGGCACGATATTTTTCTTGTGCAAGCTGTAGCCGATAAACGCGCAGATTAAAGCCAGCGACGCGAACGGAATGCCCGGCAGACCGGGAACGATTGACAGCATGAACAAAACGCCCGTATTGATGAAGAAAATTCTTTCGTTGTTGAAAAGTTGCTTGACGAGGTCGGAACCGAGATTGCCTTCCGAAGCTGCGCGGGTGACAATGATACCTGTTGCCGTTGAGATTAACAACGCGGGAATTTGACTGACCAAACCTTCACCGACAGTCAACAGCGTGTAAGTTTGGAGAGCGGTTGCGGCGTCCATATCCTTTTGAGCCATGCCGATAACGAAACCGCCGCCGATATTAATCAGCATGATGATAATCGCGGCGATTGCGTCGCCTTTGACGAACTTGGAAGCACCGTCCATTGCGCCGAAGAAGTCAGCCTCGCGTTGAATCTTCGTGCGGCGAACTTTAGCCTCCTCGTCGGTTATCGCGCCTTGGTTCAAGTCGGCGTCGATAGCCATCTGCTTACCGGGCATTGCGTCCAATGTGAAACGCGCCGAAACTTCCGCGACACGCTCCGAGCCTTTGGTTATGACGATGAAGTTAATGATAACCAAAATGATAAACATGATGAAACCGACGACGGGATTGCCTCCGACGACGAAATTTCCGAAAGCCGTAATGACTTCGCCCGCGTAGCCGTTAATCAAAATCAAGCGCGTCGAGGAAATGTTCAAAGCCAATCGGAAAAGAGTCGTCACCAGCAGCAACGACGGGAAGACCGATAAGTCAAGAGCCTCCTCGTTGTAAATCGCGCTCATTATGACGACAAGGGCGATTGTGATATTTAAACAGATAAGCAAATCCAAAAGCGAAGTCGGCAACGGAATAATCATCATGATAACAATCATGACGAGCGTCACCGCGATTATTACGTCGCTGTACTTTTGGATAATCGAGCCCAGTGTTCGGGGTTCGCTCTCTAAAATATCTGCGGGTGCGGGCATTTAGTCTTCTCCTAAAAATTTTATTCAAGCCTGCTTAATATAACACA
>CAMVAG010000266.1 GCA_947165405.1 uncultured Selenomonadales bacterium | reverse complement strand
CCGCTTTCAATTAGGAATTAGGAATTAGGAATTAGGAATTAAAATCCTGAAAGCTGAAAGCTCTAAGCTGAAAGCTGAAAGTAGGAATTAGTCTTCGTTCCAAATTCCTAATCGCCTTTTAAAGGATAATCATGTTAATTCGCGAAATAAGCGCAATAACCTTTAATCGACAAGGAGAAAATTCTATGACGGATAAAATTATCGACGCCGACTTGACGCCCGAAGAAAAGCCTCAACAAGAGCGACCGAAAAAAATTTTTGCAGGCGACCAACCTCGACGCGGCAGACCGAAAAAAATTTCTTCAGACGCAAGACCGAAACGCACACGTAAAAAAATCGACTACAAGACTGACGGCAAGGAAAAAATTTTTGCACTCGACATAGGAACGCGTTCGGTTATCGGGATTGTCGCCGAGCAAGACGACGACGGCAGATTGAATATCATTGCAACGCACAGAATGGAACACACGAGCCGCGCCATGCTTGACGGCCAAATTCACGACGTGCCGCAAGTCGCCGAAGTCATAATCCGTGTCAAGAATCATTTGGCGGAACAGGTCGGCGAACTCAAAAACGCGGCAATCGCTGCGGCGGGTCGTGCCCTCTACACAATGACTGCCGAGGCAACCGTCGAAGTCAACGGCGTTATAACAGACGAGGTTCAAAACAATTTGAACTTCGCCGCCATTCAACTTGCCCAAGCTCAACTCACTTCCGAAAAAAAAATCGACGCAAAAATTTATTACTGCGTCGGCTTCAGCATAATCAGCTACGAACTTGACGGAATAAGATTGAAAAGTTTAATCGGGCAACGCGGCAAAATCGCCAAGACAAAAGTTATCGCAACGTTTCTTCCTCGTCAAGTCGTCGACTCAATGCAAACCGCTCTGACTTATTCGGGGCTTGAAGTTCGCGCATTGACACTTGAGCCTATCGCCGCGATTAATGTCCTCGTTCCGCCTTCAATGCGTCATTTAAATATTGCTCTCGTCGACATAGGCGCGGGCACTTCCGACGTTGCCATAACCAAAAACGGTTCAGTCATTGCTTACGGGATGGTTCCGCTTGCCGGCGACGAGGTCACCGAAGCAATTTCGCAAAGATTTTTGTTGGACTTCAATGTTGCCGAAGAAATTAAGCGCAAGGCAACCAACGGCGAGGGCGCAAGTTTCAGCGACATACTCGGAAGACCTTACGACCTCACGGCGGAAGAAATTCTCTTGCCGATTAATGAAAACGTCGGAATGATTGCAAACGCCATTGCCAAAACTATTTTCGAACTCAACGGCAACGACCCGCCGCAAGCTTTGTTGCTTGTGGGAGGAGGAGCTTTGTCGCCGAATTTGAATAAACTTGTTGCCGAAGCTTTGAACATGCCGCTTGACCGTGTCGCCGTCCGCAAGCCCGATAATGTCGAAGGCATAAAAAATATTCCGCACGCTCTTCAATCGCCCGATGCTGCCACGCCGCTCGGAATTTTAAAAATCGCCTCGACGGACACTTTCCATTTCTTCAACGTCACGATTAACGGGCAGGAGACAAATCTTTTTCACTTCCGCGAACTCACTGTCAGCGACGCCGTTTTGAGCGCGGGCATCGATTACAAAAAATTCAACGGCAAGCCCGGACTCGGACTCGTTATCACTGTCGATGGCGAAAAAAAATCTTTCCCCGGCACGCTGGGCACCTTCGCGAAAATTTTCGTCAACGACAAGCCCGCAACTTTGGAGACGCCGATTGAAGATAATTGCAACATAAAAATTGAGCACGGCGAGGACGGAGTCAGCGCGCAAATAAAAATCGACGACGTGATTGCAATCGCCCCGACTTTCACCGTCACCGTCAACGGCAAAGAATTTTCCGTTGCGCCGAAAATTTTGGTCAACGACGAAATAAGTTTGCCGAGCCGAATTCTTCAAGACGGCGATTCCGTCAACACGAAGACCAAGCGGACAATCGGCGAACTTTTGAGGTTGGCGAATTATCCTCCCGCCGGCAAAAAGATTCGCTACACGCTCAACGGCAACAAAGCCCATTATACTTGCACGCCCGATATTTTTCTCAACGGCAACCGCGCAGAAATTTCCGACGAGCCTCAAGCGGGCGACGCGATTGAATACGTTGCCAACGACGCGATTAAAGTCGGCGAGGTTATCAAAGACGAGAGCCGAGCTTCCGCAATCAAAATTTTTTACAACGGCAAAGAATATTCAATCCCGACGACCACGACGATTCTTTTGAGCGTCAACGGGCGCATTTCAAACGAGAATACGATTATCGAGGAGGGCGCGGAAATTATTTACGAGCGCGACGAAAAAAAATCCGTCATGGTCAGCGACGCCCTGCTTGCCGTCAACTTCAAACCGCCGCCCGTCGCAAGCCGCATGAGTTTCACGATTAAAGTAAACGGTTCGCCCGTCGAATTTGCCGACAGTGTCAAGAGCGGCGACAATCTCGAAATTATTTTGAAGACGCCCGACGGTCTGGAATTCAAACCGCTCGACGATTTGGAAGTTCCTATCCGCAAAGATTGAGGAGGAAATTTTTATGATACATGTTTGCTTCGGACTTTACGACAAGACAGGAAG
>CAMVAG010000265.1 GCA_947165405.1 uncultured Selenomonadales bacterium | reverse complement strand
AATTCAATCTGCGAATCTTTGTTGCGAACGTGTTGCATGTTCTTGCGCCGTTGAGCCGGTGTAAGTCTGTCCATAAAATCAGCTCCTTTGCAAAAAATTTTACCGGACGCGTGAATGAATGTCCGGTAATTTTTTTACAGAAGCCTCGTTGCCGGCGCAACAGCACGCAAAAATTTTCAATGATATAATCAGCAAAATTTATCGGAGGAGGCGGCGGCTTGTGCGAAAAATTTTTTTGATTATCCTGCTCGTCGGCTTTGTCGGCTACGCGGGATTCAACCTCGCCGAAAGCGTCACGCCCTACGTCACGATTGCCGAGGCGCGTGCGTCTTCAAACGGCGTTCAAGTCAAAGGTCTGCTCGATAAAAATTTTACCCCTCAACAGACTTGCGACGAATTCACTTTCAGCCTCCAAGACGAGGAAACAGGCGAAACCATGCGCGTCAAGTTCGACGGCATCAAGCCCGACCAATTCGACGAGGCGTATCACATCGTTGCAATCGGCAAGTACGAGGCGGCTGACGAAAGTTTTCACGCAAAGAAACTTTTAATCAAATGTCCGTCGAAGTATGAAGGGCAGAAACCCCAAGCTTGATTTAAGGGGGAATGTTATTGACGGGAAATTTATTTTTGGGCGGCGGACTGGCGGCGGCTCTTGCAGCGATGACAATTTGTTTCGCGCAAAAAATCCCGTCGGCTCGGCTCGTGAAAATCTGCGCGGCACTCTCGACCGGCTTTATCCTCGCGGCAAGTCTGCTCCTGTGGATTCTGATCTTTGAAAACGATTTCAGCATTGAATACGTCGCGGCTTATTCCTCAAGCACAATGCCGACCGTTTATAAAATTTCGGCGTTCTGGGCGGGGCAACAAGGTTCGTTTCTGTTGTGGCTTTTAATTCACGCGATAGCCGGCGCAGTCTTGACCTTCAGACGAACTCAAGCGGCGGCATTGGGAATTTATTTCCTCTTGCAAAGCGTGTTGGTCTTGCTTGTTTTGGCGAAGTCTCCTTTTGCCGAAAACCCCGCACAGGTCTTTGAAGGCGTCGGACTCAATCCTCTGCTGCAAGATTTTTGGATGGCAATTCACCCGCCGATAATCTTCGTCGGCTACGCGCTGTTGGCAGTGCCGTTCGCATTGAGCTTGGGAAGTCTTTTGACGGAGGCATCATCAAAAGTTTGGCTTGAAGCGGCTCGCAAGTGGACGCTCCTTGCATGGAGTTTTCTCGGCGCGGGAATTTTTATCGGCGGCTATTGGGCTTACAAAGTTTTGGGCTGGGGCGGCTATTGGGGCTGGGATCCCGTTGAAAATTCTTCGTTGGTGCCTTGGCTTTTGGCGGCAGTCCTCCTGCACTTGATAAACCTCGCACGAAAAAAATCCGCCGTGTTGAGCGTGGCTCATGTGGCGGCAACGTTCACCTACGCGCTTGTCATCTACGGAACATTTTTAACACGTTCGGGAATTTTGGGCGATTTCTCGGTTCACTCGTTCGCCGGCTCAAATATCGGCTTATCAATCGCGTTGGCAAATGCGCTCGTGTTAATCGGCGGGCTTGCAATAATTTTCGTCAAGGCAAAAGATCTTCCGCAAGGCAAAATGTACGAAACTCACGGCGAGGCAGCGTTCATAATTCTGTTGAGTTGCCTGCTGATAATTTTCCTCGCGGCGATTGTCTGGATAGGAATGTCCATGCCGCTGTTGAGTCAGCTCTTCGGCGAGGCGGCTTCGGTCGACACAGATTTTTACGTCAAGAGCACCGCGCCGATTGCTTTGACTTTAGCCGCGCTGATGATTTTCGTCTTTGTAAAATTTTCGCGAATGATAAGTCTCGGCGGAAAAATTTCACACGTCGGCTTTCTGATGATGTTGGCGGCGATTGTAATTTCTTCACAAGGCGAAAACGTCACACAAGAATTTCAACCGCGAGCAAAAGTTTCAATCGCAGGTCACGAAATCATTTACGAGGGGCAAGTCTTTCAAGAGGCGGAGCACAGAAAATTTTACGTCTACACGGTCGACGGCGAGTCGGTCAGAGCTTTGACGAAACTTCGCGGCAACGGCGAGGACGCGGCGCGTGAACCGGCTATCTTGAAAAATTTTTCGGGCGACGTTTACATTGCGCCTCACGCCCCGAAAATCGACAGCGTGCAAGAATTGCTTTTGACAAAAAACCTTTTCGCAATGGACGGCGAACTCGGCTACATCTTCGAGGACGCGCATATTGACTACGACGAAAACAATAATCCGATTCAAGCGACGGCAGCAATCACGATAACCGACGGCGAAATTGAAGAAGTAATTCACCCGCTGATAACCGTCACGCACGACGGCGGCTCTTCGACGGCGATTGAAGTTTTCAACGGGCGGCGGCGCGTTCGCTTGACGGGAATATCGGGCGACTTGGAAAAGGCACGACTTGAAATTTTGCCGACGTTGGAAAAACTTTCTTCAATGCCGATAACCGCGACCGTCTCAACCAAACCTTACATTTGGCTTTTGTGGTTGAGCGTCACGACAATTTGTTTCGGAACTCTTTTATCGATAAAAAAATTTTAAACGTCACGAAAAAGGAGCCGTCATGGATGACGGCTCC
>CAMVAG010000264.1 GCA_947165405.1 uncultured Selenomonadales bacterium | reverse complement strand
ATTTTTTCAATGCCGACGAACGCGCCGCCGACGATAAACAAAATATTTTTCGTGTCGACTTTGATTGTCGGAGCTTCGGGGTGTTTGCGTTGTCCGCGCTCGGTGAACTCGACGACGCTGCCTTCCAACATTTTTAACAAGCCTTGCTGAACGCCTTCATGACCGGGGTCGGCGGTTATGGAATTGTTCGCGCCGGACTTGCGAGCTATCTTGTCGAATTCGTCCAGATAAATAATCCCGTGCTCGGTTTTCTCGATGTCTCTGCCTGCCGCGTAGTAAAGATTTCTTACGGCGACTTCAACATCCGCTCCGACAAAGCCCGCCTCCGTCAAGCTTGAGGCATCCGTCACGGCGAAAGGAATATCCAAAAGCCGCGACAAGTGACTAAGCATGGCAGTCTTGCCGCAACCCGTCGGACCCATAATTATGACGTTCGACTTGTCAATTTCCTCATCGCCGCCGCGATTGTCCAAGTCGTATTTCATGCGCTTGTAGTGATTATACGCCGCGACAGATAAAATTTTTTTCGCACGCTCTTGCATGATTATAAATTCGTCAAGATATTCTTTAATGACGTGCGGTTTATTTTTCGCCAAGAGTTCCCCGAGTTGGCTGTTGAAATTTTTTTTGTTCGTGCGCGAATTGCGTTTCTCTTCTTCTTCGATAAAGTTATAAATATTTTTGATGCAGCTTTTGCAAATGCCGAAGCCGGTATTGGGGTCAAGCACGGGCATATCTGTGCGGCTCTGAATTTTTACTCGCCGACCGCATAAGCTGCAATGAAAACTTTCGTTTGCCATTTGAAAAATTCTCCTTTAGTCTCTGTCAACAAAAAACTTGCAAATAAAATTCACAGCGCGTATAATACACCTTGCGCGGTTTTCGCGTCAACTGTATTTGGGGGGTGCTTAAGCATGAAGGAAAAAATTCATCCGCAGTACTTCGAGGCAACAGTTACTTGCGGTTGCGGCAATACTTTCAAAACCGGCTCCACGAAAAAAGAATTGCGCGTGGACGTTTGTTCGAAATGCCATCCGTTCTTCACGGGTCGTCAGCGCGACGTCAAAGCGGGCGGGCGTATCGAAAAATTCAACAGACGCTACAAAAAATCTTGAAGAAAAATTTTCAGGCAGGGTTGCCGGATGCGCCCTGCTTGTTTTAATTTTGACGGAGGAATTTATGGAAAAACCAATCGTCGGCGGACAAGCCGTTATCGAAGGTGTGATGATGCGCGGCTTCGGGAAAGTGGCAACGGCTGTTCGTGAGCCCGACGGAAATATAAAAGTTCAAGTCAAGCCCGTCACGTCGATAGCCGAACGCTTCCCGATTTTGAAGTTGCCGATGTTGCGCGGCGCGGTGAGTTTGTTCGAGTCGTTGATTTTGGGCATGAAGTCGTTATCGTTTTCGGCGCAGGCGGCGGGCGAGGAGGACGAGCAACTTTCCGACCGTGAATTAATCGCGACGATAATTTTGGCGATAGCTTTGGCGTGCGTTTTGTTTTTGGCGATACCGACCTTTGCCGCGAAATTTTTCCGAACGCTGACCGACGACCCGATACTTTTGAATTTGGCGGAAGGATTTTTGCGACTGATAATTTTCTTGGTGTACCTGTTTGCAATATCGCGCATGAAAGACATTCAGCGGACTTTTCAATATCACGGGGCGGAACACAAAACGATTTTCTGTTACGAGGCGGACATGCCGTTGACGGTCGAGAACGTAAAAAAATTCCCGCGCCTCCATCCGAGATGCGGGACTGCCTTCTTGTTAATCGTCATGCTCGTGAGCATTTTCGTATTCGCGTTTCTGGGTTGGCCGGAGCTTTGGGTGAGGATTTTGTCGCGAATAATTTTGTTGCCGATAGTGGCGGGTCTGTCGTATGAAATAATTCGATTCTCTGCGCGGTCAAAAAATTCTTTCGTGAAGTTGGCGACGTTGCCGGGGCTTTGGCTGCAATACTTGACGACACGCGAGCCCGACGATTCGATGATTGAGGTTGCGATAAAATCTTTGGAGGCAGTCACTCCTCCGCAGACGGTATGACGACTTCGGGCGCGTCGAAAGTTTTATCAAGCTCAAGAATTTCATTTTCAACGACGTTATATTTCACGTGCTGATATTCTTTTCCGTCAAGCTCCACGCCCTCGGCGAACTTAACTTTTTTATCCGCCTTGAGAGTAATTTTTCCGTAGAAGTCAACAATTTTATCTTGCCAATTAAAAACTGCGGTGTCCGAACTTATCGTGACACTTTTTTTATTTTCAAATTTAACTTTGCCGGTGACTTCGGCGGTCTTCGTTGCCCATTGCATGTAAGCGCGGTCGCAGCTGAAAATTATATTTTCTTGCGTGAGTTTGACGTTGCCCTCCGCCCAGCATTTTTGTTTGGCGACGCTGACAAGAGCCTCGTCCGCCGTGACGACCGCCTTGAAGCCGTGATTATTCGCCGCAACGTAGACATTGCCTTTCAAGACGTAGACGCCCTTAAAAATATCGAAATAAGTTTCGCCCGCCGAAATCTCCGGCATTTCCGCGAAAGTTCTTCCTTGCGCGACGATAATCATCAGCAACGCAAGCCCGAAAATTTTTAAAGCTCTCATGAAATTTTCCTCCT
>CAMVAG010000263.1 GCA_947165405.1 uncultured Selenomonadales bacterium | reverse complement strand
CCGTCACCGACGCCCGCGCCGATTGCCGCCAAGCCCATAGTGATACCTGCGCCCAAAAGTGCCGCTGCTACCATAATCGCATGTTCCATTTTAAAAAATCCTCCTTAAACAATAAAAAAATTTTTACTCTTCGGCGTGCTCTTCTTCCCTGACCGCATTGGCGAGGTAAGCCATACTGAGCATCGTGAAGATAACCGCTTGCACACAGCTGATAAAGATACTGAACGCCAACCAACAAACAGAAGGTATCGGCATCCAAATCGGCATGAGCTTGAGCAAAACGATGATAAGAATTTCGCCCGCGAGAATGTTTCCGAAAAGACGGAAGGCAAGCGTTATCGGCTTTGCGATTTCCTCAATCATATTGATAATGACGAAAACCGGAGTCGGTTGGAAAAAGTGCGCGATGTAATGTCCGCCTTTGAAATAAAGTCCGAGACAATGAACAATCACGACGACGAGGAGCGCAAGTCCGAGCGTCGTGTTCAAGTCGTTTGTCGGCGAAGCCATGAGCGGCACAAGTCCGATTAAGTTGCTTGCCAAAAGAAACATGAACAGCCCGACGATTAACGGTGCAAGCATTCTGCCGCGCCTGCCCATCATTGCGTCGATTTGGTCGTGAAGCCAAAGTATTATCATCTCAACGAAATTTTGCCAGCCTTGCGGGACGGCTTTCAAGTTCCTCGTGGCGAGGCACGCGACCAAAATCACAATGCCCATTGCCAGCCACGTCATCTTGAGCGTTTCGATATTGAACGTCAAGCCGAGAAAATTCACCGTCTCACGGACACCAATTTCATGCATACATTCACCTCCTAACTGCAATGCGTAATTCGTAATGCGTAATGCGTAATGATTTTGTTTTTAATTGCGCATTATGCATTGCGCATTCCTAATTATTTTTCCCCCCTTTATCTCATGCGCAGAATAACACGCGCAAAATATTTTCGCTGTGACAAAAGTCTCCGAGTCAAAATTTTTGTTTGAGTTCGGAACGAGCCAAGATAAAGATTGCGGCGAAATAAAATACACCGAACGAAACCGCCGTCGCCAAGAAAAGTTCGGTGGAAATGTGCACGGCGACCGCCAAGACCGCGAAAATCATTCCGAGCCTCAACAACAAGCCGACGAGCATAATTTTTTTTGCTTGAGCGGCGGGCGAATTTGCGGCGGCTTCGAGGCGTGCGGCTGTCGAAAGCCAATAAAAAAAATTCAACAGCGCACCGATTAAGACTGCTCCGCACAACTTGAGCTGCCCCGCCGAAATTAATTGCAAGGATAAAACTGCCGCGACTGCCAAAAAAATTTTCCAACTTTTCTTGAACGTACTCAATACCTGTCTCATGCTTAGCAAACTTCGACGCAATAAAGATTTTCCCTTCCCTATAAAAAAATTTCCCGCCTTTGCAAGCGGGAATTAATTTGAATTATTCGATTGTCAAATTCAAGTGAGTTTTTTCAAAAGCACCAAACAGAAGAGATAAATTTCCATGTAAGCTTTCAGATAGTCGCCCGTGCGATAAGGGTCGGCAACGTTAAAAACTCTTCCCGTGAAGTCTTTGAACAGACGAATTTTATTTTCGGGGTCGCCGCCGGAAATTTCTTTCGCCTGTTGCAATATGCCGCTGTCCAACGCGATAACCGTTTTGAATTTTTGATAAAGCTCCGGCGTAAATTTTTTGGAAACATGCGCGTCAAAGGGAATGTGGTGTTCTTTTAAAACGTCACGAGCTCCTCTGCTCAAGGGACTGCCGCCGTGCGTGTTGCAGCCCGCCGAATCGATTATCATTTTGTCCGAAAGATTTTTTTCGGCGAGCAACCGGCGCATGATGTATTTTGCCATAGGAGAGCGGCAAGTATTTCCCGAACAGACAAAAATAATTCCGTCTGCCGATTCGGCTTGAGCTTCGTCATTGCTTTGAAAAAATTTTCCGCTGATAATATCGAGGCAAGAAAGCGGCCCGTCCTTTTTGGCGTGCGTGTCGAGCATTACGATATTTCTGTTCGGAACTTTCAGCGGCTTGAGCTCCGGCTCCTCCGTGAACAAACGCGGCAGCTTCTTAAAAATTTTTTTCGGACTCTTGTGCCCGACAACGATAACCGCCTCGCCTGAATAATCTCTGTAAAAATCTTTGAGCTGCGGATGATCGAGCAAAAATTTTTTCGGCTGCCTTTCAAGCGGAACATCGACTTTTATGCCGGCGTGGCAGAAGAAAAATTTTTTTCCTCCAACCTCAAGCGCGTAACTCAACGGAAGATTTTTCAGGAAGTCAAAAATTTTTTCGGGGAAGTTCGGCTCCTTGACGGCGGTCGTTTTTATGTGGCGGGCAATCCTGCTGTTGAGCTTCCAAAAAAAATTTCCTTGCTCGTCGAAGAGGGAATGCAAATAAGTTTCGTCGACGTTGCCGCGCAGAAAGATGATGTTTTTCTGCTTCCGATGTTCAATCAGCCAATGCAACGTCTCGATATTTTTTTCGCCCTCGCCCATGCCGTAAAGATAATCGCCGAGAAAAATCACGAGGTCTTTTTCCGTCACGTTGAGTTTCTTCCAAAGAGATTGCAACTTGTCATATGCCGCGTGCACGTCGCCGATTGCCAATATCCTTTCATACGGCGAATC
>CAMVAG010000262.1 GCA_947165405.1 uncultured Selenomonadales bacterium | reverse complement strand
AAGACCGGCGACGAATACGGCATGTTGATTAATGACCTCTTCCGCTATCAGGGCGTGAAAATTTCTGACGTGAAGGACATAATTATTTCCTCCGTCGTGCCGCCGCTGGTCGTGCCGATAACAAAAATGTGCGAGCGTTATTTTAAAATCAAACCGCTTGTCGTCGGGCCGGGCATCAAGACGGGAATCAAGCTCAACTACGAAAACCCGCGAGCAATCGGCGCGGACAGGATTGTAAACGTCGTCGGGGCGTTCGAACATTACGGCGGGCCGCTGATTGTGATTGACATTGGAACCGCCACGACCTTTGATGTTGTTTCGGAGACGGGAGATTTTTTGGGCGGAGTGATTGCGCCCGGCATTATGGCCAGTGCCGAATCCCTTTTCAATTCGACGGCAAAACTTCCGCGCATTGAACTTGTCCCGCCGAAAAATGTAATCGGTCACAACACGATAGCTTGTATGCAGGCGGGAATAATTTACGGTTACGTCGGGCAGATTGACGCGATTGTCGAAAAGATTCGTTTTGAGATGGGCAACGATTGGAATGCAAAAGTTATCGCGACGGGCGGGCTTGCGACGATGATTCAGCGCGAATCAAAGACGATTGACAAAATCGACCACTTCCTCACACTGTCGGGCTTGCGCGTCTTGCACGAAAGAAATTCACAATGACGGTTAAAGAAATTTTCAAGACACCGATTTTCCTCGCGCCGATGGCAGGCGTCACGGATACCGCGTTCAGAATTTTGGTGCGCGAACTGACAGACGACGACTTCGCGAAAAAAAATCTGCTGATGTTTTCGGAAATGGTAAGCGCGGCGGGCGTGCACTATCGAAACGAAAAAACTTTGGCGATGCTTGAGACTGTCGAAGCGGAACGACCGACGGCGATTCAAATTTTCGGCTCGAACCCGACAATCTGCGCGGAGGCGGCGGCTTACGTCGAAGAGCTCGGCTCGGCTGCCGTCATTGATTTTAATTCGGGTTGCCCCGCGCCAAAAATCGTCAAGAACGGCGAAGGTTCCGCGCTCATGAAAAATCCCGCGTTGCTTGAAAAAATTTTGTCCGCCGTAAAAAAATCCGTCAAGCTTCCCGTGAGCGTCAAGATTCGGCTCGGTTGCGATACGATTAATGCCGTCGAAGTTGCCAAGCGTGCGGAAAGTGCCGGCGTCGATTTCATTGCGGTTCACGGCAGGACACGCGAACAATTTTATTCGGGCGCGGCTAATTGGGAGGAAATTGCCAAAGTCAAAGCCGCCGTGAAAATTCCCGTCATTGCAAACGGCGACGTTCGCGACTTCGACAGCTTGGATAAAATTTTTTCGACGACGCAAGCCGACGGCGTTATGATTGGCAGAGCCGCGCAGGGCAACCCGTGGATTATCAATCGCTTGCTGAAATATTTTTTGACGGGCGAAAAAATTCCTCCGCCGACTTTGGACGAACGCGCCTCCGTCATGCGCCGTCACTTGGAAAAAATTATTTTTTACAAGGGCGAACGCGTCGGCATCCGTGAAATGCGAACTCATGCCGCGTGGTACACCAAAGGCTTGCCGGGCGGTGCGTTGCTTAGAAATTTGTTTAATCGTGCCGAAAGTGCCGAAGACTTTTTAAAGATTAGCGAGGTCATACATGGATGAGAAAACTTTGAACACGCAAATTTCGGAACTAAGAGAGAAATTGCGTGAGTGGAAAAAAATTCAAGACGAAAAAAATCAAATACTTGAGGAAGAAGAGGAGGACAAGGACATGGCTAAAAAATTTTCTGTTTGGAGCGAATACAAAGACGAGGACAAGGAGGCTATGGAAAATTTGGCGGCGGGTTATATCGATTTCATAAGCCGCTGCAAAACCGAACGTGAGAGCGTCGTGGAGGCGATAAAGCAGGCGGAGGCTGTCGGCTACAAAAACCTCGACGACGTGATTAAAAATAACATTCAGCTTCAAGCGGGCGACAAAGTTTATTGCGTTTGCATGAAAAAAACCATCGCGCTGTTTCAAATCGGCTCGGAACCTCTTGAAAAAGGTTTGAAAATTCTCGGCGCGCATATCGATACTTGTCGCCTCGACCTCAAACAAAATCCGCTCTACGAAGAAAGCGGGCTTGCTTACATGGACACGCACTACTACGGCGGCATAAAAAAATATCAGTGGGTGACTTTGCCTCTTGCAATGCACGGCGTCATTGTCAAGAAAAGCGGGCGCGTTGTTGAAGTCATCATTGGCGAAGACGAGAGCGACCCCGTCTTTTGCGTGACCGATTTGCTGATTCACTTGTCACAGGAACAATTAAAGAAGACCGCCGATAAAGTTATCGAGGGCGAAAAACTTGATATCCTCGTCGGAAATTATCCCATTAAAGAAAACACCAGAGACGGCGTCAAAGAATCAGTCAAAAAAGCTGTCTTGAAACTCCTCAAAGAAAAATATAACATTGGCGAAAAAGATTTTATCTCGGCGGAAATCGCGCTTGTGCCGGCGGGCAAGGCTCGTGAACTCGGCTTCGACAGGAGCATGATTCTCGGCTACGGGCAAGACGACAGAGTTTGTTCCTATACTTCGCTCGTTGCCATGTTGGAAATGGCGGATAAACCTTTGGATAAGACTGCCTGCTGTTTGCTCGTCG
>CAMVAG010000261.1 GCA_947165405.1 uncultured Selenomonadales bacterium | reverse complement strand
AATGCTTGGTCGGATCTCGCTGCAGCTTATTTCAACTTGGAAAATTACAACGAGGCGATTGAATCTTACAACAAAGCTTTGGAGCTTGCGCCCGATAATTCCGCCGCGTGGAGGGAACTCGGCGATGTTTACTTCAAACAAAAAAATTACGACAAGGCAATTGAATCCTACAACAAAGCTTTGGAGCTTGCACCCGATAATTCCGCCGCGTGGAGAAGTTGTGCTGTAGTTGCGCTCAAATCGGAAGATTACGACAAGGCAAGCGAATGTTTTGAAAAAGCTTTGGCACTCGATAATGATGATGCAGAATCTTGCTACGGTCTCGGCGTGATTCATTTGCGTCTGGGCGACAACGACAAAGCATTGACCTTTCTTAACAGAGCCGTGAAGATTGCGCCCAAAGAGCCCTCCGTTTGGCTCGGCTTGGGAGATGTTTATCACAAGACAAAATTCTATGAGAAAGCCGCCGAGTGTTTCGAAAAAGCTTCGGAGCTTGATTCGGAAAATGTGACGGCTTACGATAAACTTGCCGATTCGTATGAAGCATTGAGCGATATTTATCAGACAGCCGGTGAACGAGCCAAATCGGAAGGCGATAACTTGAAAGCGGAAACTTGCCAACAACAGGCGGCGCATTTCAAAGATAAAGTTAAAAAGTATCGCAATAAGGTACGTGACATCAAAGTTAAAAACGATTACTCGCGATTTTCTCATAAGCTCGACGCGAACAGAGATGATATCGTCTCTAATATGTTGCGGAGCCGTTTAAATTGTGAAATCAAATTTTAGGAGATTAACACGACCAATAGAGGAGTGTAACTTATGGCTGAAAAAGTCAGATTTGTAATAGAGCGGCAAGACGGACCCGACGCGAAACCTTACACGCAAGAATTTGACGTGGACTATCGCCCCGGCTTGAACGTCGTCGCCTCGCTCATGGAAATTCAAAAAAATCCCGTCACCGTCGACGGCAAAAAAGTTCCGCCCGTCGTCTGGGAGTGCAACTGTCTTGAAAAAGTTTGCGGCGCGTGCATGATGGTTATCAACGGCAAAGCTCAACAGGCTTGTTGCGCGCTCGTCGACAACCTCAAGCAACCGATTAAACTTCAACCGGCGCGGACGTTCCCCGTTATCCGCGACTTGCTGATTGACCGTTCGCGTATGTTCGAGGCTCTCAAGCGCATTCAAGGTTGGATTGAACTTGACGGCTCTTGGGAAAATCGCGAGGCTCCGATTCAAAATCCCTACACCGCCCGCACCGCTTACGAAATTTCTCGTTGCATGACTTGCGGTTGTTGCTTGGAGGCTTGCCCGAACGTCGGCCCGCAATCGGACTTCATCGGCCCCGCGCCGACCGTTCAAGCTTATCTTTTCAATCTTCACCCGCTCGGAAAATTCGACAAGCCCAAACGCCTCAACGTCCTCATGGAAAAGGGCGGCATTACCAGCTGCGGCAACTCTCAAAACTGCGTCGAGGTCTGTCCGAAGTCAATCAAGCTCACGACTTACCTCGCGCAACTCAATCGCGACGTGAACATCCAAGCTTTGAAAAATATCTTCAACAATTAAACTCAACGAAAAAAAATTATCGGGACAATCGTCAAAACGGCGGTTGCCCCGATTTTTTATGTATTGAAAAGTGAAACAAAATTATTTTTATCGTCAGCTATGATATGCTCAACAAAAAACAAACAAATTCACAGAAAACTTGCAACAATGAATGGAGGTCTTAAATCATGGCCGGTAACAGTGAAAACTTCTGGGGCGGTTTCTTCAAGGCTGCGGGTGCCATCGCTGCGGGTGCTGCTGCATTCGTCGTTTGTCCGCCATTGGGTGCGGCTATCGGCAGTGCCATTGCGGGCGGCGGAGCGGCGGTTGGCGGTTCGGTTGCGGCTGTCGGTTTGACGGGCGTCGGCGGCGCGATTACTGCCGGTTCTGCGGCTGTCGGCGGTGCAGTCTCTGCAGGTGGTGCGCTTATAGGTGCTGCAGGTGCCAAAATCGCCAGTCAAGGGAAATAGTAACATACCTTCAACAATTAAACTCAACAAAAAAATTATCGGGACAATCGGCAAGAGTCGGTCGCCCCGATTTTTTTACAAATAACATGAAATTACGTACGGGGGGGGGGATTTTATTTTCGTCATTCCTTTGATAAAATCGCAACGAAAGTATAAGATGGTTAAGCGGAAATCAAAAAATCCGCCGAGCCGACAAGTTACGAGTTTCAAAGTTTAAGATTTCCGGTCGTTAAACTCCATTTTGTTTTCTCAATAACATTCCGATTCGCGGATTTAGTTTTGTTTAGTTATTTTACGTCAATGAACTGGATTCGTCAAGGGTCGGAAAATTCCTGCAGGTCGATGAAAAATTTTTTGTCGATTTTGTAATTTGTTTTGCCCAAGCCCCAAAAGGCTATCCGATTTTCAATCAGCAATGAACGCTCTAACGATTGCGCTTCCGTTACGCGTGCGGGAGAGCACATCTCGGCGACGGTCGAGGTGGCGATTTACGAGCGTTTGTTTGGCGGCGGAAAGGAAATCGTCGCCTAAGGAAAACTTTCTAAGGAAATCAAGGAGGAAAATACAATGAGTTCAGTTATTAACACGAACATTGCGGCTATCCGCACTCACAACGTCTACAACCGCAAT
>CAMVAG010000260.1 GCA_947165405.1 uncultured Selenomonadales bacterium | reverse complement strand
GGTATTTGCATCACGCAAATGCGTCGGCGGAGGAGCCGTCATCCATGACGGCTCCTAAGTTACGTCGTTGTAAATTTTTTTCTCACCGCGCCAATCAAGTACAACGAGCCTGCGATTATTTTTACGTCGCAAGAAAAATTTTTCAGGCGTTCGACTGCCTCGAAATTGTCTTCGACTGCCGCGCATTCAATGCCGAGTCCTCGCAAAATTTCGCAAATCGTTTCGGGCGAGGCGGCGCGTTCAGAATTCGGTTTCGTCACGAAAACAAAATCATTCGGGCGGAACAAAATTTTTATCATGCCGGCGAAGTCTTTATCCTTGAGCACGCCGAAGAGCCAAACCCGCTTGCCGTGAGGAAAATTTTTATCGAGACTTTGACGCAGAGCCTCTGCACCGTGAGGATTGTGCGCTCCGTCAATCACGACGACTTCCGAAGAATTTTTAATGACTTCAAAGCGTCCCGACCATTCGACGCGAGCCAAAGCCGAAAAAATTTTTTCATCGTCTATGCCGAGAAGTTGAGCTGCTTTAATCGCAATCGCCGCGTTGAATTTTTGATAATCGCCGCGCAGATTGAGTTTGACATTTGCAGGAGCCGTGACTTCATGCAGCGGAGAATTTTTTTCTTCGGCAACGGCACGGATAATTTCAAGCGGCAAACCTTGCGCGCCCGTGACGACAGGAATTTTTTCTTTGATAATGCCCGCCTTGTTGAGCGCGATGTTTTTCAAATCGCCCAAAATATTTTCGTGGTCGAGCGCAACGTTGGTGATAATCGAAAGTTCGGGCGTGATTATGTTCGTCGAATCAAACATCCCGCCCAAGCCGACCTCGATAACCGCGAAATCGACTTCACGAATTTTAAAATAGAGGAAGGCGGCGGCAGTCAAAACCTCAAAGTGAGTGGCGACGACGTTGCAATTTTTGACGCGGAAAATCATTTCGGCGAAGTCGTTTTCGGAAATATTTTCGCCGTCGATTTTGATTCGTTCACAATAACTTTCCAAATGCGGCGAGGTGAACAAACCGACTTTAAAGCCTTGAGCCTTGAGCATTTCGGCGAGCATGGCGCAGACCGAACCTTTGCCGTTGGTGCCGGCGACGTGAATCGTCCGATAAAAATTTTGCGGCTGACCCAATGCGGCGGCAAGTTTTTTGATTCGTTCGAGACCTTCCTTTATTCCGAAGACGCAAAGCCAATCCAAATATTTCAGCGCGTCGTTATAAGTTTTCAAGCTGATTAATCCTCTGTTCGAGTGACGAAATTTTTTCTTCGGCTGCCGATAATTTGTCACGCTCCGATTGAACGACTTGGGCGGGTGCCTTACTCAAAAAACGTTCGTTGTTGAGCTTGCCTGCCGTCGACGCCGCGCCCTTGCGAAGTTTTTCCAATTCTTTTTTCAAGCGGGCGATTTCTTTTTCCGTGTCGATTAATCCTTCGAGCGGCAGATAAATTTCTGCGCCCTCAATCACGCCGCTCATTGCGTGCGCGGGTTTTTCGTCGGCGAAGGTTATCGGCTCGGCGAAGGCAAGCGCGGTTATGTAGCCGATATTTTCCTGCAAAATTTTTTTGTAATTCGGTTTCGTGACTTTCAAGACAACCGCCGATTTTTTCCGCGAATCAATTCCAAGTTCCGATTTCAAGTTGCGAATTGTCCTCACTGTTCCCGAAATCATGGCGGCAATTTCTTCAATGTTATCCTCTTCGGGCAGTAAGTCTTTGAGTTCGTCGCGTGTGGGATACGGCGCAAGCATGATTGAGCCTTCGGCATTCGGAAGTTTTTGGCGAATTATTTCTGTAAGGAAAGGCATGAACGGATGCAACAATCGCAACGAGCTTTCGAGCACCGTCATGAGCACGAACAAAACCGTTGCCTTCGCCCGCATGTCAGAGCCGTAAAGCCGAGCCTTCGTCAACTCAATGTAATAATCGCAAAACTCCAACCAGATGAAATCATACAAAAGCCGCGCCGCCTCTCCTAATTCAAAGCGGTCGATATTTTTTGTGACACTTTCAATCCTTTCGTCGAGGCGGTGAATTATCCACTTATCGGCAAGCTCCAAATCCTCACGCGTCGGTTTAAAATTTTTGTCGAAGCCTTCCAAGTTCATGAGCAAAAATCTTGAGGCGTTCCAAATTTTGTTCGCGAAGTTGCGGGCGAATTCGACCTTCGCCCAATAAAATCTTAAATCGTTGCCGGGCGTGTTGCCGGTTATGAGCATGAAGCGCAAAGAGTCCGCGCCGTATTTATCAATGACCTCGACGGGGTCGACGCCGTTGCCCAAGCTCTTGGACATCTTGCGCCCGAATTCGTCGCGAACCAAGCCGTGAATAAAAACTTTTCGGAAAGGAACTTCGCCGCGAAATTTCAAACCCATCATGACCATACGAACGACCCAGAAGAAAATTATATCGTAGCCCGTGACGAGGACGCTTGTCGGATAAAATTTTTTGAGTTCGGGAGTTTCTTCGGGATAACCGAGCGTGCTGAACGGCCACAGCGCACTTGAAAACCATGTGTCCAAAACGTCTTCCTCGCGCCGCAAATTTTTTCCGTGACAATGCGGGCATTCCTCAATATCAGTTTCGGAAACGGTCATCTCGCCGCAATCGTCGCAATACCACGCGGGGATTTGATGTCCCCACCA
>CAMVAG010000259.1 GCA_947165405.1 uncultured Selenomonadales bacterium | reverse complement strand
GTCGTCGACCAAACGCAGTGTGTCGGTTGCGGCGTGTGCAGTCAGCTTTGCCCGAAGAAAGCATTCGCAAGTACAAAGGAGGCGTGAGCTTTGGAGACAAAAAATATCATAATCGTGGGCGTCGGCGGGCAAGGCTCTTTGCTTGCGAGTAAAATTTTGGGACATCTTCTTTTGAATGAAGGCTTCGACGTGAAAGTTTCGGAAGTGCACGGCATGAGTCAACGCGGCGGCTCCGTGATAACTTACGTGCGCTTCGGCGACAAAGTTTATTCGCCCGTCGTCGACAAAGGGCAAGCGGATTTTATCGTGTCGTTTGAAATTTTGGAAACGGCGCGTTGGTTGTCACATTTAAAAGCGGGCGGACAAATCGTCACGAACACGCAGCAGATTGACCCGATGCCGGTAATCACGGGCGCGGCGGAATATCCTTCAAACCTCGTCGAAAAAATTCGGGCGCAGGGAATCAAAATCGACGCAATGGACTGCTTGACATTGGCAAGACAAGCCGGCTCGCAAAAAGCGGTTAATATCGTCCTGCTCGGTCGGTTGTCGCATTACTTTGACATAGCGGAGTCTTCGTGGCAAAATTCGCTCAAGGCAAATGTGCCGCCGAAGTTTTTGGAAATAAATCAAAAGGCGTTTGAGCTCGGCAAGAATTTTTCGGATTAGAGCACGACGCGTCAGACGAAATTTAAATTCTGCTTTTGGCAGGATTTTTTTTTGCAATGAAAAATTTATCACTGTCGAAAAATTTTTCGGCAGAATGTTTGAAAGAGGTAGTTCGAATGGGAAAGTATTTTCAAGAAGAAATCGAATGCATGCCGGTCGAAAAGATAAAGGCTTTGCAAAATGAATTGTTGCCCGCGCAGGTTCGCTACGTGTGGGACAACGTGCCCTATTATCGTCAAAAGATGCAGGCTCACGGCGTGACGCCCGACGACATAAAATCGATTGACGACCTGCACAAGTTGCCGTTCATGTCGAAGGCGGACTTGCGCGACGCTTATCCTTACGGCTTGTTGGCAGTGCCGCTGAAAGATTGCGTGCGTATTCAATCGACTTCGGGCACGACGGGCAAGCGCGTTGTTGCCTTCTACACACAAGGCGACCTTGACATTTGGGAGGATTGTTGTGCGCGGGCGATTATGGCGGCGGGCGGTACCAACGAGGACGTTTGCCAAGTGTCTTACGGCTACGGACTCTTCACGGGCGGTCCCGGTCTCAACGGCGGCTCTCACAAAGTCGGTTGCCTGACTATCCCGACGAGCTCCGGCAACACCGAGCGGCAGATTATGTTTATCATGGACTTGAGCGCGACGATTCTTTGTTGCACGCCGAGCTACGCGGCTTATATCGGCGAAACGCTCAAGGAAAAAGGTTACAAGCCCGAAGACATTCCTCTGAAAATCGGTATCTTCGGTGCGGAGGCTTGGTCGGAAGAAATGCGCCGCGACATTGAAAACACGCTCGGCATTAAGGCTTACGACATTTACGGCTTGACAGAAATCAGCGGACCCGGCGTTTCGTTTGAGTGTTCCGAACAGCGTGGCATGCATATCAACGAAGACCACTTCCTCGCCGAAATTATCGACCCCAACACGGGCGAAGTCCTCCCCGAAGGCACGCAAGGCGAATTGGTTTTCACGACGCTTGACAAAAAAGCTTTCCCGATGATTCGCTACCGCACCCGCGACATCTGCACCTTGACAAGAGAAAAATGCTCCTGCGGCAGAACTCACATTCGCATGACGAAGCCCAAAGGTCGTTCGGACGACATGCTCAAGATTCGCGGCGTCAACGTCTTCCCCAGCCAAATTGAAACCGTCCTCATGAACAACGGCTACGCGGCAAATTATCAAATCCTCGTCGGGCGCGTCAATAACACAGATACTTTCGAGGTCAAAGTCGAAATGACGCCCGACATGTTCACCGATAACGTCGGCGAAATCCAAGCGCGCAGAAAAGTTTTGGAAGACGGCTTGCGCTCCATGCTCGGCATCAAAGCCAAAGTCACGCTCGTTGCGCCCAAGTCAATCACTCGCAGCGAGGGCAAAGCTGTCCGCGTCATCGATACCAGAAAAATTTAAAGGAGGTGTTTTCCATGAGCGTCAAACAAGTTTCGATTTTCCTTGAGAATAAACCCGGCACGTTGAACAGACTGACGGAAGTCCTCGCGGCGAACAATGTTAATATCCGCGCATTGAGCCTCGCCGAAACCAGCGAATTCGGTATCGTGCGCATGTTGGTCAATGACGTGTTCGAGGCAACAAACGTCCTCAAAGAAAATAATTTCGTCGCAACCCTCACGCCCGTTTTGGCATATGCCATCGAAGACAAGGCAGGCGACCTCAACAATCTTTTGCAGAAATTCACGGAGGCGGAAGTCAATATCGAATACATGTACGCCTTCGCCGGCAAGGAGCGCGCCTATATGATTTTCCGCGTCAACGACACCAATAAAGCCGAGCTTATCCTCAATCGCAAAGGTTTGAAATCTTTAACGCAGGAGGAAATTTCCGCCGTATGATTCATATCAACGAAGTACCTTTGGACTTTGAACCGCGCAAAAAAATTTTGTCGAAGATTCCCGCGTTTCCGCCTGAACCCGAAATGAGCGAATTTGAATCGGCGTTCCTGTGCGGTGCGATTAAGAAACATCGCCCGAA
>CAMVAG010000258.1 GCA_947165405.1 uncultured Selenomonadales bacterium | reverse complement strand
TCACACCGCAGGTAACAATACTTGCGGTTTTTTTTATGATATAATGCCGTAAAAATTTTTACAAGGAGCGCGGCATGAATTCTTTTGAGCGATATTTGGGCGATACTTATGAACTCGTCGACACGCTGAAAGATTCCGAGCAAAGTTTTGTTGCGGCGGTTTACGACAAGCGGGCGCGGCGGCTTTGTGTTTTGAAGCGGCGCGATTTGCATTCCCGCCCGATTTATCAAACGCTCAAGGAACTTGACAACCCGCATGTCCCGAAAATTTTTCGATTGCTTGAACGTGACGGAAATTTAATCGTAATCGAGGAGCACATTGACGGGCAGACGTTGGAGGAAATTTTAATTTATCAACCCGAAAAGCTCAACGAGGATTTGGCGGAAAAAATTTTGTTGCAGCTCTGCGAATGCCTCGCCGCCTTCCACGAAAAAAATATTATTCATCGCGACCTCAAGCCGTCAAACATCATGCTCACCGAAAAAAATTTCGTCAAGCTGATTGATTTCGGCATCGCGAGGATTTTTAAAGCGGAAAGCACAGCCGATACCGAACTCATGGGCACGCGAGGATATGCGCCGCCCGAACAATTCGGACTTTTCGACTTCGGGCAAACGGACAGGCGCAGCGATATTTACGCGCTCGGTGTCACGCTGAAAAATTTGCTCGGCTCCGATTACGACGGACGCTTGAAAAAAATTTTGGATAAGTGCACCTCGCTTGAGCCTTCCAAACGTTTTCAATCGGTCGAGGAACTTGCCAACGCTGTCATACGCAGGAAAAAATTTTTATTCGCCCGAAGAATTTCAATCGCGGCAACGGTCGGGCTTGTGATAATTTTTTTTCCGCGAAGCACAAACTTTCAAGAAATTTCTCAACCCGAAGAAAAAATTTCCGTCGTCGAGGAAACTCAACCCGAAAAAATTTCCGCGCCCGTCGAAAAAATTCAGCCCGAAGAAAAAATTTTCGAGGCGTCGTCAATTCAAATTCCCTCACTGCCGCAAACGACTTTGCCCGAAATAAATTTGCCGCCGCCGAATGTAAATCCTCCGCAAGCCCGGCAGGAAGAAAAATCTTCAGGCGAGGTCGAGATGAAACTTTTTTTGAACGGCGAACTCACCGGCAAGGAGCACATGATTTATCTGCGCGGCTGGAAAGATTGGTCGCGGGACAATTACGGGCAAATTCTTTTTCCGAACGATTGGCACGCCGAACTTCACATCGAAAATCACAGCGGCAAGGATTTAATCAATCCGCGAATCGCCGTGAACATCGGGCGCGAAAAAAAAATTTTCGACATGCCGAATCTTGTAAACGGGCAGTCGTTCGATTTGGATATTCCGCTCGGCAACAAACTTGCCTCGCCCGAAAAAGGCAGCGGGCATTTGCAGATTATTTTGCAGGCGGAAGGCGTGCCGCAAATTTTCCTGAACAAAACTTTTTTCCTTGTCAAATGAATTCCCGATTGCAAAAAAAAAAGAGTTGAATCTCTCGCTAAAAATCTTTTCGGTTTAATCGTCGAATCAAAATTAATCAATCTCAATAAGTTCGTAATTTGTCGTGCCCATTTGATGTTGCTCCATCGCGGAAATTTGACGCAAGCCGCCGCGACTTTCAATGCGTGTGATAAGCGAATATTTTCTTTCGTCCGGGAAATTATAAATCATGTCGACGGAAGCTTTGTCAATCGCAACAATGTCTGTCGAGGCGAGGATACCGAGGTCGGGCAATTCGGGCGCGGAAGCTCCGGCACCTATGCAATCGCAATCGACGCTGAGCCGATTGAGGAAATTTATATAAGCGATATTTCTGCCGAAGTGGCTGCAAATCGCTTTGCCGCTGTCCGCCAAGCGTTCCATAAGAACTTCGCCCGTAATCCAATCTTCGCCGTGAATTTGTGCCTTGCCGACTTTGCCCGAAGCACAGCCGATTGCAATATTTTTCAACGAGCCGCCGAAGCCGCCCATAGAATGTCCTTTGAAATGCGTGAGAACAAGAATGGAATTATAATTTTTCAAATGAGAACCCATGGCGACTGCGTGAAGGTGGAAGCCTTTCTTGACGGGAAAATTAACGTCGCCTTCTTCGTCGAGGATGTCGACGGGGCAAAAAGTCCAACCGTTGGCTTTAAGAATTTTTCTGTGACGTTCGGTAGTCGAGCGTGCGCCGCCGTAAAGAGTATTTGTTTCTATGATTGCAGAGTTCGGGATTTGAGCTTGAAGAGCCTGCACCAATTTGCGAGGCAAAATGTTCGGAGCGTTATGTTCGCCCGTGTGAACTTTTATTCCGACTTTGCCGGTTATATCGGAATTAATTTTTTTATAGAGTGCGATAAGATGTTCGGCGTCAATGTTTTTAGAAAAATAAACTTTGGCTTTTTCTTCCGGCGGGAGTTCGTCGGCTTCGGCCACACCGGTCGCAGTTGACGAATTGTTGCTGCAAGCCGTAAAGGTGCCCGTCAAACCGACCAACCCCGCAAGCCCTGCGAATTTGATAAAATTTCTGCGCGTGAGTTTCATAATCACCGCCTCCTAAATATATTCTATGCATTATAAAATATAACACGGGCTGCAAGCAAGCAGTGATTAAAATTATTTTTCACACGCAGAAATATTTAAGCACGGGGAGCTTCCCGAATTTTTTTGCGATAAACAGCGGAATCAAAACGCCCG
>CAMVAG010000257.1 GCA_947165405.1 uncultured Selenomonadales bacterium | reverse complement strand
TTGGATTTTAGCAAAACTCTTTCGAGTTTCAATACACTTTTATATAACAGGAGGCGATTCACATGAAAAAGTTTTTGGCAATTTTGACGGTGTTGCTCTTCACGCTCACAGCCGTTACTGCTTTGGCGGCCATTCAATGGAGAACTTGCATTAAATGTCACGGCACGGGCAAATGCCAAAAATGCGGCGGAACTGCCTACGTTACGGTTTGGAGATTTGTTCAACAGCGCGACAAAGACGGAAAGAAAAATATGGTAAAAGTCAGAAGGCGCGAAAGTTGTTCCGAATGCCAATTTAAAGGACGTGGAAAGTGTTCAAATTGTAAAGGCACGGGGCGTGTCGAAGTTCGGATATAAAATTTTAAAGGAGGCGATTTGCATGAAAAAAATTTTAGCCGCTTTGACGGTGCTCGTTGTTCTTGCCGCAGCTGTTCCGACTTTTGCGGCTGTGAAAGAGACTAAATGTCCTACCTGTTACGGTTCAGGAAAATGCTTCACTTGCCGCGGAACAGGTAAAATTGTTGCATATAATTGGGCGCGTGATAAAAAAGGTAAAAAAGTTCGCATTCCGCCGTATTATAAAGCATGTTATATATGCTTTGGCAAAGGACGGTGCAGAAACTGTCAAGGAAAAGGAACAAAGAAGATTTATATACCGGGTTGAAGATAGAAATTTTTCAACGATAATTTAATACAAAAAAACCCGTCGCTCGAATTGAGTGGCGGGAAAATTTTTTGTCCGAAAGATTTTTAAGCGCGTTCGATGTAAGCACCTGTGCGCGTGTCGATTCTCAAAACATCGCCCTCATTTATAAACAGCGGCACACGAACGACGTAGCCCGTTTCAAGCGTGGCGTTTTTGGTCGCGCCGGTGGCAGTGTTGCCTTTGACGGCGGGTTCGCATTCGGTGACTTTAAGCTCGACGCTGTTGGGCAGGTTCACGCCGATAATGCGCCCCTTGAACGTCTGCAAGTTGACTTCCATATTTTCCATCAAAAAATTGAGCGCGTTGCCGAGTTGTTCCTTGTTGAGTTCAATTTGTTCGTAAGTCTCAACGTCCATGAAAGTGTATTGCCCGTCGGATTCGTAGAGGAATTGCATTTTTGCGGTGTCAAGACGAGCGGGCGGCATCTTTTCGTTCGGGTTGAAAGTTCTTTCGACGACCGCGCCCGTCTCAACGTTTTTAATTTTCGTGCGGACAAACGCCGCGCCTTTGCCGGGCTTGACGTGTTGGAACTCGACGACTTGCCAAGCCATGCCGTCAATCTCAATCGTTAATCCTGTTCTGAAATCGGTACTTGAAATCATTTTATCTTCCTCCAAAAATTTATAGCTCAACAAAATTTTTCGGCGAACGTGTCAAAGCTTCTGCCTTGCCGCTCGTGACCAAAACCGTGTCCTCAATCCTCACGCCGCCGAAATTTTCAATGTAAATGCCGGGCTCGTCGGTGACAATCATATTCGGCAAAAGACTTTCACATTTGCTCAACTTTGAAAGACGAGGCTCCTCGTGAATCTCCAAGCCGACGCCGTGCCCCAAGCCGTGAACAAAAAATTTTTCGCAGCCCGAATTTTTCAGCCGCTCGCGAACAGCCGCATCAATTGCCTTGCCGCCTTTGCCCGCCGTGATTATTTCCAAGCCGTAAAGTTGCGCGTCGAGGACAGCGTTATAAATTTTCTTTTGTTCGTTCGAAGCTTTGCCGACGCAAATCGTCCGCGTGATGTCAGAGCAATAGCCGCCGTATGTCGCGCCGAAATCCATCGTGATGAGTTCGCCCGCGCAGATTTTTTTTTCGGAAGCAACGCCGTGAGGAAGAGCACCTCGCCAACCCGAAGCGACAATCGTCGTGAAAGCCGCCTTCTCGGAACCGAAACGCCGCATGAAATATTCCAGCTCCGCCGCGATTTCAACTTCACGGACGCCGGGCTTTATGACTTCCAAAATTTTTTTGAAAGCGTCGTCGGCAATTTCACACGCCGTGCGAATCAGATTGACCTCCGCCGCGTCTTTGACTTGCCGCAACGAATCCAACTCAACCGATTTGAATTCGACGCCGTCAAGTTCTTTCTTCAAGTAGCTGTGCTCGGCGACCGTCATGAAGAGACCTTCGAAGCCGATTTTCTTGCAGCCCGAAAGTTTTATTTCGTCGACGATTTTTTTGTAAAGCCCTTCGGTTTGTTCGACGAGCGTAAAATTTTTTGCTTGAGTGATTGCCTGCGCGGTGTATCGCCCGTCGGTTATGAGCTTGAGAAAATTTCTTCCGATAAACAGCGCGGAGCTGTCGCCCGTAAAGCCGCTGAAGTAAGTGACGTTTGGAATTTTCGTAATCAAAAGCGCGTCGATTTCTTCGGCGAAAAATTTTTCATAGAGGCTCGCAAGCCGTCCGCCAAAATCAAATTGCTTAGTCATAATCATTTGGTATCCTTCTGAATTTTGCGAATGGCAATATCGAGGGCGGCAATGTAGCTGTCGACGCCGAAGCCGCAAACTTGACCCATGACGACCGGAGCGATAACCGACGTGTGGCGAAATTCCTCGCGGCGATGAATATTCGACAAGTGCAACTCAATGACGGGCACGGGCACGGCGGCAATGGCGTCGCGCAAAGCAATGCTGTAATGCGTCAAGGCACCCGCGTTGAGCAAAATGAAATCGTAACGCCCGCGCGCTTTTTGAATTGCCT
>CAMVAG010000256.1 GCA_947165405.1 uncultured Selenomonadales bacterium | reverse complement strand
AAAGGGCAACTGTATCTTGAGGAGCCTGTCGACCCGCGTTTGGCGGCAATGGAAAATCCCTACGACCCGAAGGCGCGCGAAGAATTGAATTTAAACAAAGAGTTGGGCGTTTGGGATCATGCGCTTTACAAAGGTCGCTACTATGTTTATTTCGGAGCAGTGCCCGCCCTTTTTATTTTCGCGCCGTATAAATTAATCGTCGGGGAATCGCTCGCCGCCTATCACGCAACGCAAATTTTCGCGGCACTTTTTATCCTCGGATTGTTCGTGTTGCTTTTTTTCTTGACGAAAAAATTTTTCCCGCGCCTGTCGTTCGGCGTGTACTTGACGGCGGCTTTCACGTTGTCGCTCGTCTCGATTTTGTATTGCACGGAAGCTCCCGCACTCTATTGCACGGCGTCATCTTCGGGCTTGTGCATGGAAGTTTGGAGCATTTATTTTTTTGTCCGAGCGGCTTGGGGAAATGATTCGCGCCGAAAATTTTTCACGGAAATTTTTTTCGGAGCGTTGTTGGGAGCTTTGGCATTCGCTTGCAAGCCGACGGTCGCGCTGGCAAATTTTTTGGTCTTGCCGATTTTGCCTCTGCTCTTGCGAAAAGACGACGCCTTGAAAATTTTTTCCGCATTCATGTTGCCGTATCTGGTTACGGGCGCGGCTTTGATGGCTTACAATTATTTTCGCTTCGACAACGCTTTTGAATTCGGGCAGGCGTATCAACTGACAATCGCCGACCAACACGCCTACGGAAAATTTTTCGAACGATTCAATTTGTCCGCGCAGGTCGACGGCTTGTTACAAAATTTTTTCGGCGTCGACAATGACTTGAAAGGTGACAATAAACCTTCGGGCGCACTTCGCTACGTAATTTTTTGGTTGCCGATTTTTTTCTTGAGCCCGAAAATTTTTTCCGCGCTGAAGAAAAATAATTTAATCGGCTTGGTGCTCGCGCTTTGCCTCACGCCGATAATAATCACCGCGTTTCAAATTCATTGGACGCCGTTTTTGTTGGAGCGGTATCGATTGGAAATTTATTGGCTGCTCGCGCTGATGAGTTTCCTCGCGATTGGATTTTTATCCGAAAATATTTCGCCCGCCCGAAAAAAATTTTTCAACTTCGGCGTGTGCCTCTTGTGCCTCGTGACAATCTTTCAATGCCTCGATTTGTTTCTTGTCCCGAACGATTTAAACTTCGCGGAGATTTATCCCGACTTGCGCCCGACGGTTTTAAAAATATTATCGCTCGGCTTGAAATAAAAAAGTCCCCCAACGCTTGCGAACGTTGAGGGATAATTTTTTATTGGAGATATTAAATCAGAAGTTTGCAAAGCCTTCTTCGAGGTCGGCGATAATGTCGTCGATATGCTCTGTGCCGATTGAGAGGCGAATCGTCGAGGGCGTGATACCCGAAGCAAGCAATTCCTCTTCCGTCATTTGCGAGTGAGTTGTTGACGCAGGATGAATCACGAGAGATTTAACGTCGGCGACATTCGCGAGTAACGAAAAAATTTTCAAGCTGTCGATAAATTTTTCGGCCGCCTCTGCGCCGCCTTTGATTTCGAACGTGAAAATCGAAATGCCGCCGTTCGGGAAATATTTTTTGTAAAGCGCGTGGTCGGGATGATTTTCAAGCGCGGGATGATTTACTTTTTCGACCTTCGGATTTTTCGCGAGGAAGTCGACGACCTTCAAAGCGTTTTCGACGTGACGCTCAACGCGCAAAGATAAAGTTTCGACGCCCTGCAAAAGCATGAACGCACTCAACGGAGAAATCGCCGCGCCGGTATCGCGCAGGAGAATCGCTCTGATATAAGTGACGAACGCCGCCGCGCCGAGTGCCTTGTAAAAGCTGACGCCGTGATAGCTTGGATTCGGTTCGACGAGATGCGGGAACTTGCCCGATTTTTCCCAATCGAACTTGCCGCTCTCAACGATGATGCCGCCGAGTGTCGTGCCGTGTCCGCCGATAAATTTTGTCGCGCTGTGAACGACAATATCCGCGCCGAATTCAAACGGACGAATTTGATAGGGCGTGGCGAAAGTGTTATCGATAACCAGCGGGATTTTGTATTTGTGAGCAATATCGGCGACGGCTTGAATATCAATGAGCGTGGCGTTCGGGTTGCCGACGGATTCGATAAAAATAAATTGCGTGTTGTCTTGAATCGCCGCCTCGAAAACGTCAACGCCTTTGGTCGGGTCAACGAAGGTCGTTTCAATTCCGTAAGCGGGCAGCGTGTGTTCAAAGAGATTGAAAGTTCCTCCGTAAATGGTCGTGGCCGCGACGATGTGTTTTCCTTTTTGAGCGAGGGCTTGAGCGACGTAAGTGACGGCAGCCGCACCGCTTGCCACAGCCAAAGCCGCCGAGCCTCCTTCCAATGCCGCAATTCTTTTTTCCAAAACGTCTTGCGTCGGATTGGTCAAGCGTCCGTAAATGTTTCCTGCGTCCTTCAAAGCAAAACGGTCGGAGGCGTGTTGAAAGTTGTGGAAGACGTAAGAAGTCGTCTGATAAATCGGAACTGCGCGGGCGTCTGTGACGGGGTCGGCTTGTTCCTGTCCCACGTGAAGTTGAAGGGTCTCGAATTTATATTTGCGTTCACTCATTTTAAAAACCTCTCTTAAAGATTGTCGGTAAAATTTTTTTTAAAGTTTCTTCTACTTTTCTTTTGCTGCGCCCAAAAGAAAAGTAGCAAAAGAAAA
>CAMVAG010000255.1 GCA_947165405.1 uncultured Selenomonadales bacterium | reverse complement strand
AGCGGCTTGTTGGGATTCGTGCATTTCAAATTGCAACCGCGACCTATCCAAACGTCATTGCCTATTAAAATTTTGCATTGTCCTTGCGGCGGATAAAATTCAGGTGGCGAACTCCATTCTAGTTGCTCAAGTGGAGCCGTGGTCAGTAACCTGTGGCTGTGATTGCCATTAAGTCCCATCTCAAAAGTTATATTCCAAGATATGGAAGAATATTTTTCGGCAGAAATGATACCGCTTCCGTCAATCGTAAAATTTGAAATACCGGATTTTTTTCCAAGTATAACGACAGAGCCATTTTTTTCCACAATACAAATTCTCTTATAGATAAAACTGCTGAGCCGCGCAGGCATTTCTTTTATCAACCCGTAAGCGACGCCTTCATTAATCAGGCGCGGGAAATCCAAATTCGGCGTCTTGAAAACTCTGCCGTCGATGATTCGGTTGCGCGGGAAGCCTTGCGCATCCAAAAACTTCATGCGCTCGTAAAAATGTCCGTGCGATGAAATTATCGCCAGCTCAAATTGATTCCCCCCCCCGGTCTACCTGCAGCATCGACAAGAGTAACCTTGCCGCCCTCGATAAGAGCATAAGCGACGATTTCCAAATTGCCTCGCTGAACTTCGCGGGCGTAGTGAGGTTTGAGTTCGTTAAACAGTTCATCAACGCCGAAGATTAAAGTTTTATACGCCATAAAAATTCCTCCTTAATTAATCGCTTCCGCTCCGAGATATGCGCGAATAACTTCGGGGTTGTTTTGAATTTCGGCGGGCGTGCCGTCAGCGATAATCATTCCGTATTCGAGGACGTAAATGCGTTCGCAAATGCCCATGACGAGGCTCATGTCGTGTTCGATTAAAAGGACGGTCAAGCCGAATTGCTTTCTAATCCAGCGAATCATTTCCATAAGCTCATGCGTCTCTTGAGGATTCATGCCGGCGGCAGGTTCGTCGAGGAGCAAAAGTTTGGGCTTGGCGGCGAGGGCGCGGGCAATTTCCAAACGACGCTGTGCACCGTAAGGAAGATTCTTTGCGACCTCGTGAGCGTGTTCGTCAAGTTTGAAAATTTTCAGCAGATTGAGAGCATCCTCTTCGATAGATTTTTCCTCGCCGAAGTAGCGACCGATTCGCAAGACCGTTTCAAACAAGCCGTATTTGACATGGCAATGATAAGCTATCTTGACGTTATCGAGGACGCTCAATTCGCTGAAGAGGCGGATGTTTTGGAAGGTGCGGGCGATGCCGCGTTGAGTTATTTCGTAAGGCTTAAGCCCGACGAGCGATTTGCCGTCAAAAGTTATTTCGCCCGTCGTAGGTTTGTAGACGCCCGTTATCAAGTTGAAAGCCGTAGTCTTGCCCGCGCCGTTCGGTCCGATTAAACCAATAAGCTCGCCCGTGTCAATGTAAATGTTGAAGTCAGAAACTGCTTTGAGTCCGCCGAAGACTTCCGACACGTCGACAGTCTCAAGCAGATGTTTTTTATCAGCCATAGAAAATTCCTTTCCGAAAAAATTTTTGTTGCCAAGCCGTCAATCTTCAAATTTTTTGTAGTCCCAAACTTCCTCGCCGACCAAAGCCTCTACCTCTTCCATAATCGCCAATTTTTCTTCGACGCGCTCCGTCAATAGCTCTTGTTTGTTCGTGTCGACTTTGAGCAGCTCGCAAATGTTTTTCAAAATATTTAAGACAGCTTCCGCCTTGTCGTCGGGAACTTTTTCGATAAGGTCAATCGCCTCTTGCTTGAATTCGTTCATGTTGCCGCCTCCTTTGCGCCGGAAATTTTATCCAAGAATTTTTTTATCGGCGCGACGTTCGTCAGTTCCATGTAGCCGAACAAACCTTGCGGACGATAGAACATCATCAAAATCAAAGCCAGCGCGTAGATAATCATGCGCACTTCGGGGAAGGAGGCAAGTGCCGCCGATATGAACGTGACGACGAACGCGCCCGCGATTGAGCCGGTGATTGAACCCATGCCGCCCATGACGACCATTATCAGATAATTGAACGAGGACAGGAAGGTAAACGACGTGGGGCTTATCAGATAAAATTGATGGGCGAAAAGTCCTCCGGCAACGCCCGCGAAAGCTGCGCCCAATGTGAACGCCATGACTTTGTATTTGGTCGTGTTGACGCCCATAGCCTCCGCCGCAATTTCATTTTCACGAATCGCAATGCAAGCCCTGCCATGTGACGAGTTCACGAAATTTTTTATAAAGAACAAAGTCACGAGCATGACGAAGAAAACCCAAGTGAAGTTCGTCAAATGCGGAATGCCCTTGAAGCCCGCCGCGCCTCCGACGTAATCGATATTCATGATGACGATACGAATTATTTCGCCGAGACCGAGCGTCGCAATCGCCAAGTAATCGCCGCGCAGACGCAACGTAGGCAAGCCGATTAAAAAGCCCAAGAAGCCTGCGGCAATCGCTCCGAGAATCAAAGCAACGATTAAAGGCAAACCAAACTTGACCGTCGCCACGACCCCGACGTAAGCTCCGACTGCCATAAAGCCGGCGTGACCGAGTGAAAATTGTCCGGTGTAGCCGTTGATTAAATTCAAGCTCACCGAAAGAATTATGTTCACGCAAATTAAAATTATGTTCAGCTCCCAAAACGAGCCGATAACTTTTGCGCTTATCATCGTCTGTAAAATTCCGTAAAGCACCAGCGCGAAGACAAGCATTACCAAATCTCTTTTTCTTGCCGAGTTCATAT
>CAMVAG010000254.1 GCA_947165405.1 uncultured Selenomonadales bacterium | reverse complement strand
AAAAAATTTTTGCGGAGCGGATACACGACGGGAGCTTGTGCGGCGGCGGGTGTCAAGGCGGCTTTGATTTTCATGACGGCGGGCGAAGTTGTTTCGGAAGTTGAAATCATTGCTTTGGACGGAACGCCTTTAAAAATTCCCGTGACTCGTGTCGAAAAAATTTCGGACGGCATTCGCGCAGAAGTCAAAAAATTTTCGGGCGACGACCCCGACATCACAAACGGCGCATCGGTTTTCACAACGGTGCGCAAAATTTTTGGCGACGAAATTATTTTTAAAGCAGGCTTGGGCGTCGGACGAATCACAAAGCCCGGACTTCAACTGCCCGTCGGCGAACCTGCTATTAATCCCGCCCCGCGCAAGCTGATTCAAAACGTTGCGGCGGAATTTAAAATCGGCGGGCTTGAAGTTGAAATTTCAATCCCCGAAGGCGTCGACCTTGCCAAAAAAACTTTGAATCCGATTTTGGGCGTCGAGGGCGGCTTGTCGATAATCGGCACGACCGGAGTCCTTCGCCCGATGAGTGAGGAGGCTTTCAAAAATTCGCTCGTTCCTCAAATCGACGTGGCAAAGGCGGCGGGCTTCGACGAATTAATTTTTGTGCCCGGCAAAATCGGTGAGACAATCGCAAAGAAAATCGGCTTCCTCGACGGCGCGATAATTCAAACAAGCAATTTTATCGGCTTCATGTTGGAGGCGGCGGCCGAACGTGAAATTAAAAAAATAATTCTTTGCGGGCATCTCGGCAAGCTGGCAAAAGTCGCGGCTGGAATTTTTCACACGCACAATCGCGTTGCCGACGGTCGCCTTGAAACTTTGGCAGCGTATTCTGCGGCGGAAGGTTTGCCCGCAAGCGAAGTTCAAAAAATCCTCGACGCCAACACGACGGAGGACGCCGCGCAAATTATTTCCGCGAATCACCTTGAGCACGTCTACAAAAAAATTGCGGCGCGTGCAAGTCTTCGTGCCGCTCGTTTTGTTTTCGGCAAGCTTGAAGTCAAAACCATTCTCGTCGACTACGCGGGAAATATTTTGGGACGCGACGATATTACAGAAAATTTGTGATATAATTTTCCAAAGGAGGTTATCCGCATGAACAAGTTTTTTATTATCGCAACCCTCTGCAGCTTTGTTTTGTTGGCGATTGTCCTCTCAATCGGGTTTAATTCTTTCGGCAACATGTCAAACGGAAATGCCTCTCAAAACTCTTCGACAATCGTAAGATATGCCAACAAAGCAATGGCAACGGTGAAGAGCGTCGCAAGTCCCGTCTTGGAAAAAATCGGCGTCAATGTCAATTCAATTCACGCGAACCCGACGGACGCTCTGAAGCAAGAATTGCAAAAGGCAGGCGCGGCAATCAACGAGGCGACCAAAAATTTAACGCAGTGAGGGAGAGGATTCATTTGCTTAAAATTTCCCCGACGTGTGAAGCTTTTCAAACCTTCGCGCAAAATTCAAACCTTATCGCCGTTTCCGCCGAGATTAACACGGATTTGGATACGCCCGTTTCAATTTTTTACAAGCTTGTCAACGACGGGCGCGGCTTTATTCTCGAATCGGTCGACACGACTCAACAGGCCTTCGGAAGATTTTCTTTCGTAGGTGCCGAGCCGTTCATTGAGTTGCAGGTTTTCAAGTCGAAGCTCATGATTCGCGACGGCGATTTGATGAAATGCATTGACGGCAAACCCGTCGACGCGATTAAAAATTTCATGGCGCGATACAAGCCCGCAAACCTCGATAAAAATCTTCCGCTGGCGAACGGAGGCATGGTCGGCTGTTTTAATTTTGAAGTTGCCGCGACGTTCGACAGGATTCGCGGGCTCGAACCGGACGACGAAGAACTTTTGGGGCAATTCATGATTTGCCGTGTGCTGATTGTCCTCGACGCCTTGAAAAATTCTGCGCGGCTCATTTATCTTGCCGATATTAAAAATCAAAGCAACCTGCCCGAACTCTACAAAGAAATTTCCTCCCGCATGAATCAAATCGCCGAAAAAATTTCCGCGCCGCTCAAAATTCCTCCGACCGAAAAAATTCCTCACGAACCGATTAACTTCATGGAACGTTACGGCGAGGCTCCGCCCGAAGTTTTATCGGCTATCGAACGCGCCAAAGAATATATTTTCGCGGGCGATATTTTCCAAGTCGTGCCGAGCAAACAATTCCGCGCAAAAATTTCAAAGCCGGCGTTTCTGTTCTATCGCAAGCTCCGCCAAGTCAATCCGTCGCCGTACATGTTCTATTTGAATTTCGGCAGCGTCAAGTTGGTTGGAGCTTCGCCGGAAATGTTGGTCAAAGTCGCCGATAAAAAAGTTTTCACTTACCCGATTGCCGGCACTCGTCGACGCGGTCAAACGCCCGAAGAAGATTTTCAACTTGCAAACGATTTAAAATCCGACGTCAAAGAAAATGCCGAACACTCAATGCTTGTCGACCTCGCCCGAAATGATTTGGGCAGAATTTGTGAGGCGGGCACCGTCAAAGTCGAGAAGCTCCGCGAAGTCGAATACTTCAGCCACGTCATGCACATGGTTTCCGTTGTCGTCGGCAAGCTCAAAGAAAATTTCACGCCGATTGATGTTTTGAAAGCAACTTTCCCTGCCGGAACCGTCAGCGGCGCGCCGAAGCTCCGCGCTATGGAAATCATTCACGAGCTTGAACCCGTTCGACGAAAAACTTACGCGGGCACCGTCGGCTACATGGATTTTTGCGGCAACATGGACATGTG
>CAMVAG010000253.1 GCA_947165405.1 uncultured Selenomonadales bacterium | reverse complement strand
ATCCTAAATCGCGTCAATCGGGCGAATCAAAATCTGATGGACACATGTCTAAGCGCGGTTCTCCTTATCTGCGACGTGCTGTTTGGCTTGCCGCTAACGTTGCTGCTTTTAAAGACCCTTCTATCAGTCTCTTTTATCAGAAGAAACGTTCTGAAGGTAAAGACCATTTGACTGCCATTGGGCATGTTTGTCACAAAATCCTTGCCATTATTTTCGCCGTCCTTAGGGATAATAAATCTTATGTTCCGGCTTCAACCTCTTGACTTTTCATAGCCGGTCTCAAAAATATTTATAACGTTAAAGCGCGGCAACGAATTGAAAAATTTTCTTCGGTTGAGCGCGACAATCGGATGCAACGTCACGTTGCCCTCCAAAAAAATTAAGCCGCAAATTTTTTCGCGGCTATTATATCATTTGAAAACATCTTGTCACGCATTATAAAGCTCTTCCGTCAAGCCATTTATGCGCAAGCTCAAGTTGAATTTCGACTTGCCGAGGAGAAGTTCCGCCTTGAGAATCACGAGCCGCCACGCAAGTTTCGGGCTTGATTGCGTCGTGAATATCGGCTTCGAACAGCGGCGAAAATTTTTTGAAATCGTCAAGCGTCAAGTCTTTGAGATAAACGCCGCGCTCAATGCAAGCGTGAACAATTTTTCCTGCGACTTCGTGAGCTTGGCGGAAGGGCAGATTTTTTTTGACGAGGTAATCGGCGAGGTCGGTCGCGTTCGAAAAATCTTCCTCGACGGCGCGGCGCATGTTGTCCTTGCGAATTTTCATGCCGTTGATAATCTGCGCGAAGACCGCCAGCGAAAATTTCACCGTGTCGAGCGCGTCGAAGACACCTTCCTTATCTTCTTGCAAATCTTTGTTGTAGGCGAGCGGCAAAGCTTTGACCGTCGTCAACAACGCCATCAAATGACCGAAAACTCTTCCGGCTTTCCCGCGAACCAATTCCGGCACGTCGGGATTTTTTTTCTGCGGCATCATCGAAGAGCCCGTGCAGTGCGCGTCGTCCAATTCGACAAAAGAAAATTCGCGGCTGCACCACAAAATTATTTCCTCGCTCAATCTTGACAAGTGAACCATCAAAATCGAGGCGGCGGATAAAAATTCCATGAGGTAATCTCTGTCGCTGACGGCGTCAAGGCTGTTGGAATAAATCGCGTTGAAGTTCAATTCACGGGCGACAAAATTTCTGTCAATCGGAAAAGTCGTGCCCGCCAATGCGCCTGCTCCGAGCGGCATGATGTCTGCGCGGGCGTGAACACCTTCAAAGCGGTCGAAGTCCCTCTGCAACATTGAGAAATAAGCCAGCAGATGATGAGCGAACAAAATCGGTTGAGCGCGTTGCAAGTGAGTGTAGCCGGGAAAAATCACGTCGGAATTTTTTTCGGCGGCTTTGACGAGTGCGGCTTGCAAGTCGAGAATCAACTTTTGAATTTCGCGAACCTGACGGCGCATGTAAAGATGAGTGTCGAGGGCGACTTGGTCATTGCGACTGCGTGCCGTGTGAAGTCTGCCGCCCGCCGCGCCGATTGAATCTGTCAACGCCTTCTCAACGTTCATGTGAATATCTTCCAGCGCAACGCTGAAATTAAATTCGCCCGCGTCAATCTTCGCCAAAATTTTTTCCAAGCCCGCGCAGATTTTTTGAGCGTCGTCGTCCGAAATAATTTTTTGAGCCGCCAACATTTTCGCGTGAGCCATCGAACCTTGAATGTCTTCGCGATACATGCGCTTATCGAAATCAATCGACGCTTGGAACTCGTTAATCATTTCGTCGGTGGATTTTTCAAAGCGTCCGCCCCAAAGTTTCTCGCTCAAATTTTACACACTCCTCAAATTATTTTTACGTTGGCGGGCTCGCGCTGAACCGTTCGCTTGTATTTTATCGCGGGCACGCCCAACAGCATGATGTAGTTGAGCTCGAAGCCGTCGGGAATTTCAAACAAAGCTTTGACTTCGGGCAGTTCGTTTGCCACCGTCAACGCGGCGTCGCACCAAAGAGTTCCCACGCCCAAACTTTGCGCGTAAAGTTCCAAATAAGACAGCGCGATAATCGGGTCGGCATTTTCACAGCCGGCGACAGCTTTTTCCTTGTTGACGGACACGGCGACCATGGACGGCGCGGCGCGATAAATGAAGTCGATGCCCTTGTTGTAATTTTCGCGGAAGAATTCGATGACGGGCGAAGAATTTTTTGCGGCTTGAATCGTCTCGTAAGTAAAATTTTTTATCGCGCGCATTTTTTCCGCCGTGCCAACGATGCTGAAGTGCAACGAATCGGCATTGCCGCCTTTGGGCGGGAAGGCAAGCATGTCGACGAGCGCGGAAATTTTTTCGGGCGGAACATCTTTACTTTGAAAGAAACGAACGCTTCGACGAGATTTTATCAGCCGCAAAAGTTCTTCGCTGTCGACGTAACCCGCGGCGTCGGACTCGTCGGGATTTTTTCCGCCGAAGGACAACGCGCCCTTGGGACAAATCGCCATGCAGTGTTGGCAACCGACGCAAATTTTTTCGCCGCCTTCAACGTAACGAGGAATTTTTTCTTCGTCGAACTCAATGCAGCCGACCACGCAATCGCGAATGCACATGCCGCAATGAATGCACTTGCCGGCGTCGACCGTAACGCTTTTAATCATTTTGAATCTCTCCCAAATTTTATACGCTCGTTATTTTTTGTTTACCAAAGCGCGAACCTTGAGCGGCAAGCCGAACAGATTTATAAAGCCGGTCGCGT
>CAMVAG010000252.1 GCA_947165405.1 uncultured Selenomonadales bacterium | reverse complement strand
AGCCGCTCAATTTCTTTCTTGTGATGTTCAAGGGCGTAGCCGATTCGGATATGTTCTTCCTCTGTGAAGTCGGGATTTTCATACGCCGCAGAAATTTTTTCAAGCCGCGCTTTGACTTCGGCAAGTTCATCTTCCAAAATGAATTCGTCTTTGAGTGCCAAGCCGTACACCGCAAAAATTTGTTCGCGGGTCGTTTGATAAAATGAATCCTCGCCCGAAAGTTCTCCGACCAACTTTGCCAACTCCAAAATAATTTCAAGCGGCGGCTTGCCCGCGTTTATCGATTCGGTTAATTTTATGCGAAGCTCCTGTGCCGCTCCGAAAAATTTTTCTTCAGCCAAAAAAATCTCTCCTTTGAAATCATTTTATCGTGACAAGCGTCGCGCCGGTGCCGCCTTCATCTTGGTCGGCGAATTGAAAATTTGAAACGGAATTGTTCCCGCGCAGGAAGTCATGAACGCCTTTTCTCAACGCGCCCGTGCCTTTGCCGTGAATTATCAAAATTTGCTTGAGCCCGGAAAGTTGAGCGTCGTCGATAAATTTTCCGCAAACCAATTCAGCCTCGTCGACCGTCATGCCGCGAATGTCAATGCTCCTCCGAACAGTCGCCATCTTTTGAACGAGACCTGCCGAGCCGCGATTTTGATTCGCAACGGGCGGCAAAATATTTTCTTGAGAATTATGACTGACGAAGCGGCAAGAGGAAGTTTTAACGGTCGTGCGCATGGCTCCGATTTGAACGACAAGCTCGTCGCCATCCTTTTCAATGGCAAGCACAGTTCCTTTTTGGTCAAGCGGCTTGATATAAACGGTGTCGCCGATGAAAATTTTTTTCTTGTCAATGCGGGTGCCGACGTATTTGTCCGCGATGATTCCCGTCGCCGAATCAAGTTCCGCCTCGCGCAATTTGTCTCGTGCCTGTTGAATCACTTGCTGTCGACGTTTGACGCCCGCATCGTCGAATTGCTCCTTGAGTGCGGCGATAATTTCTTCTGCCTCGCGTTTGGTCTCGCGCACCATTGCCGCCGATTTCTCTTTTGCCTTGCGAATAATCTCGCCTTTCGTCTTGGCAATCTCGTCGCGCATTTCGGCGATTTTTTTTTCGTGCTTGAGGACTTGTTGTTGACGCTCAAAAATTTCGGCGTTGCGCTGTTCAAAAATCATTCGCTCTTGCTCAAGCTCGGAAATGACTCGCTCAAAGTTGGCGTGGTCGGCAGTGATTAATTGTTTGGCGCGAAGAATCAAACTTTGCGGCAAGCCCAAGCGTTGACTGACGGCAAAAGCATTGCTCGCGCCGGGCATACCAATCAGCAGACGATAAGTCGGGCGCAAAGTTTCCGAATCGAATTCGACGCAGGCATTTTCAATTCCGTCGGTTGAGTAGGCAAAAGTTTTCAGCTCGGAGTAATGCGTTGTGGCGATAGTCGACGCGCCGATTTGCAGAAGGCGTTCGAGGATTGACATCGCCAAAGCCGCGCCTTCGTCGGGGTCGGTGCCCGCGCCTATTTCGTCAAGCAAAATTAAATCGGTCGAGGTTACGTCGTCGAGAATAGTAACTATTTTTTTCATGTGCGCCGAAAAAGTCGAGAGGCTCTGTTCAATCGATTGTTCGTCGCCGATGTCCGCGAAAATATTTGTGAAGACGGAAATTTTTGAGCCGCCCGCCGCAGGAATGTAAAGCCCGGCTTGTGTCATCAAAGCCAACAGCCCCAAAGTTTTCATGGAAACGGTTTTGCCGCCGGTGTTCGGACCGGTGACGAGGAGCATTGAAAATTTTTCGCCAAGCTCAATGTCAATCGGAACGACGCTTGCCGAATCAATCAGCGGGTGCCGCGCAGCTTTCAAGTCGGTAAAATTTTCAAGCAGAGGTTCGGTCGCGTTGAGGTCGCGGGCAAGTTTTGCTTTGGCAAAAAGTAAATCGACGTCCGCCAAAATTTTTATGTTGTTGGTGAGTTCGTCAAGATTTTTTCTGACGGCGTCGCTCAAGTTGCGAAGAATCCTCATGACTTCGTGACGCTCCGCCGCCTCCAATTCCTTGACGCTGTTGTTTAAATTCACGACGGCAAGCGGTTCGATAAAAACAGTCGCGCCGGTCGCCGATTGGTCGTGAACGATGCCGGGAAATTGCGATTTGTATTCGAGCTTGACGGGCAGGACGTAACGGTCGCCGCGCATGGTGACAATCGCGTCTTGAAAAAATTTTTGCTTGCCCGCGTCGTGAAGGATGTTAAAAATTTCGGTCTTGATTCGATTTTGAGCACTGCGCAAATCGCGGCGAATCTTTTGCAAGTCAACGCTTGCCGTGTCGCGAACGGTTCCATGTTCATCGATTGCGTTGTCGAGTTGGCGTTCGAGGTTGCCCAAAATTTCAATTTCGGTTGCGCGTGATTTTAATTGCGGGGCGTCGGCGTCAACTTCCTTGAAAAAAATTTTTACCTGTCGCATGGCGTACATCGTCGAGAGCACGTCCAGAAGTTCTTCGGCGTCGGCAACGCTCCCCAATTTTATTTTTTGGAAAGTTTCGCGAACATCACGAAATCCTCCGAGCGGCGGCGAACTCACTGCGAAAATTTTTACCGCCTCCGTCGTCAGCGATAAATTTTCTTTGACCGTTTCAAAATCGGCGGCGGGCTCCAAATTTGCGGCAAGCTCTTTTCCGAAATTGCTCGTCGCGCAGTCCCGAAGCCGCGCCAAAATTTTATCGAACTCCAGCGTTTTGAATGCGTCTTTTATCATTAAATCAACCCTT
>CAMVAG010000251.1 GCA_947165405.1 uncultured Selenomonadales bacterium | reverse complement strand
AAAAACTTCCGTGCGCAAATTTTTTCTGTGTGATATAATCTTGGCGGAGGTGATTTTTATGCGGAAGATTTTTTTAACGGTGCTCGTCGCGCTGATTGTGAGCGTTCAAAATTTTTGCGGCGCGGTGACGCTTGAAGATAATCGTTCGCCGTTCCACGAAAACATTTTTTATCCTCTGGTTCGCATGGCTGACAAGGCGATTGAGAAAAAAATCAACGGGGCGATTGTCGCTGAAGTTGACCGATTCGTCACGAAAATTTATAACACCGCGCAGACGAACGGTTATGAAATTGCCGACATTCGCACGAGCTATGAGGTTCCCTGCAACGAGGCGGGCAACACCGTGATTTTGAGTATCATCTTCACGGAAAGCAATTATTTCAAGGGCGGCGCACACCCCGCGACTTATCGGCACGCTTTGAATTTTAATTTGTCTTCGGGCGAGCTTATGGACACGAGCTATTTGACTGACATCGGCGGCGGCAATCCTCAATTTTCTCTTGAAAACGTTTCGCGCAAACTTCGTGAACATTGCGAGCGCGAAAAAATTTATCTTTTCGACGACGCGCTTCCGCTGAAAAAATTGCCCGAAAATTTTTATTGGGATGAAAATCTTCACGTGCATTTGATTTTCCAACACTACGAGGTTGCGCCCTACGCGGCGGGCATTATCGATGTTGACATGAATCAGACCGACTGTAAATAGCGGTCAGTTATCAGAAAAAAAGAGACGAGCCCACAAACGGAGCCCGCCTTTTTTTTATTGGGAGATGATTTACAAAACGATATGCGCCATGACGAAGCCGACGCAGCAGCCGCTTATGACGCCGATAAGACCGGGAATCATGAAGGAGTGATTCAAAATGTATTTGCCGATACGCGTTGTGCCCGAACGGTCGAAGCCGATACAGGCGAGGTCTGAAGGATAAGTCGGAAGGAAGAAGTAGCCGTAGCACGCGCTGATAAACGACATGATGATAACGGGGTCCATGCCGACGCTCAAAGCCATCGGGAAGACGATAGCGATAGCCGCCGCCTGCGAATTGACGAGCTTGGAAGTGAGGAACGCGATAATCGCGAACGCCCAAGGATATTGCGCGACGGCATTGCCGAGAAATTCTTTCAGAAAAGCCATGTGCGCGCCGAAGCAGGTATTGGCCATCCAAGCAACGCCGTAAACCGAAACGAGCGCGACGATACCCGATTTAAAAACTTGGCTGTTGCCGACATCTTTTGCTTTGACTTTGCAGACGAAAAGAATAATCGCGGCGACGAGGAGCATAACCATTTGGATAACGGCCGTCATTGAAATGGGTTTCATATCGCCTTTTGCGTTCGGGAAGTGCGGCAGGAGGTCGGGGAAGTTGCCGAGCATTGCGATAACGATAATTCCCGCGAAGAAAATATACATTGCGTGATAAAAGCTGGGCGGCAATTCCTTATCCATGAGCGATTCGGTTTCGCCGTAAACGTATTTTTTATTCTCCGGGTCTTTGATAAATTCTTGGAAGCGTTCATCCTTGTCGAGGTCTTTGCCGCGACGATAACTCCAAAGAGCCGCGAAGAATACCCCCAAACCTGTAGCCGGCATTGCGACCGCCAAAAGTTGAATGACGGAATAATTGTGCCCTGCCGCAGCCATGAAGCCGACGATAGAGACGATAGCGACCGATACGGGCGACGCACAAATCCCCATCTGCGAGGCAACCGACGCCACAGCCATCGGGCGTTCCGGGCGGATGTTCTGTTTAATCGCTATGTCGTAGATAATCGGGAACATTGTGTAGACGACGTGACCCGTGCCGCACAAAACCGTTAAAAACCAAGTTGTCAGCGGCGCGAGGATTGTGACGTGCTTGGGGTTGTTGCGCAGAAATTTTTCCGCGTACTTGAGCATGACGGTTAAGCCGCCCGAAGTCTGCAAAAAGCCCGCGCAGGTGACGACCGCCAAAATCGTCAACATAACATCGATAGGCGGCGTGCCGGGCTTGTAGCCGAATACGAATGTAAAAATTACGAGACCAATACCGCTTATGACGGCAAGCCCGATTCCGCCGTGCCTGACGCCGATAATCAAACACGCCAGCAATACGAGAAATCCCAAAAACATTTCCATAAAGCTTCACCTCTTCTAAAACCAAAAAAATTTTACGGTGTCAAAAAAATTATTCGTTACGTTCAAAGTATTTCCTGCAACATAGGAAGTATTAATCATGCGATAAATAAAGTCGCTTGAAAAAATTTTTTCTAAAGTGTATAGCGTCGAATGGCAGAAGCGGTTCGCCGCCCGTGAGCTTGCGCATGTTCGGATTGTGGCAACCTTCACAAATTCCGGTTGCCGCGCTCCTCAAAAATCAACGCCTTGGTCAAGCAATCGTTTTACGTTATTTGGCAATTCATACGGCTTGCCTGTCTTCAAACTTTCACGCAAAGCCGCGATTAACTCTTTTTCTTTTCTAAGCCCCATAAAATCGTATGTGAGAGTTTCTCCAAACGCGATGCGATATTGAAGTTGTAAAAATTCAACCTCCGAAAATTCACTGATTGGCTTTTGCATTTCTAAGCACTCAAGCAAAACGTCTGTTTTTACTTTATCCGGTAAATCGTATTCAAAGCGTGGAGCCGGTTCGTTGAACATTTTTTCGTAAACCGCTGATGAAATCTCAAGCCAACTTAATTCTTCCCCGTTCGCAACAGCCGCGCTATCTATTTCCTCAATTAAACGGTCGACTTTATCTCTAAAATTTTTATCA
>CAMVAG010000250.1 GCA_947165405.1 uncultured Selenomonadales bacterium | reverse complement strand
GCTCAAAGCTGACAACGGAGGGCGATAAATGTTTTTGATAATTACGGCGGCACTTTTGGGCGGGATAATGGCCGTCGCGCTCGTCTCGATAAAATTTCTCTTGAGCGAACACCTCGCCAAAAAATTTTATAAAATCTTCGCGCTTGCCGATTTGGTTTTCATCCTCGTGATAATCGGCGGCTGGCTGATTCGTTCGCTCGTGCCCGAAGGTTTTATCGCGGTCTTCGGCAATGTCGCCACGATATTTTTAATGGCGCAGTTGATTTGCGGCTTGTCGGTTATCGGCGCGCTCGGCGTGAGGTTCCTCTGGCGAAAGTTCAATCCGCCAAAAAAATTCGACCCCGTGCGGCGGCGCATGTTGGCTTATTCATTTTTATATCCGCTCATGTCTTTGGCAATCGCGCTTTACGGTAACCGCATTGAAAAAAATTCCGACGTTGAAAATTTTTACGACGTGCCGATTAAAAATCTTCCGCCCGATTTGGAAGGCTTCACGCTTGCGCAAATCAGCGACATTCATCTCGGCGCGTATTATTCTCTTGAAAAGCTTGAGGCTCTCTTGCAACGCATTGCCGATTCAAAGCCCGACCTCCTCGCGATAACCGGTGACATCTTCGACGACGTGCGAATGAATCCCGCCGCGATTAAACTTGTCGACAGCTTCACCGACAAATTTAAATTCGGCATTTACTACATTCACGGCAACCACGAACACTTTCGCGGCATTAATCAGATTGAACAAATGCTCAAGCAAACGAAGATTAATCTGCTTGTCAATCGTTCCGAAAATGTCACGGGCAAGCTTTACATTCTCGGCGTCGATTATCCTTCGCGGGCACCGATTACAAGCTCAAGCGACAAGGAAACGGAAAATCGTTTTCGCGAAGTGCGGCGCAGTTACGTTGAAGGCGCAATGGTTAATGTCCCCGAAGACGCCGTGAAAATTTTGTTGGCGCATCATCCCGAATTCATCGACGACGGCGCGGAAAGAAATTTTGCTTTGACTTTGACGGGACACACTCACGGCTCGCAGTTCGGCATCTTCGGCAAGCCGCTCTTCCCGGTCTTCAAGTACACTCGCGGCATTGTCAAAATCGGTGACTCAATCGGCTATGTTCACGTCGGCAACGGAAGTTGGTTTCCGTTCCGAATCGGTTGCCCGCCCGAAATCGCTTACTTCACGCTCAAGCCGGCTTAAAATTTTCCAAACAAAAAATCCTCCGTCAATCACGTCGGAGGAATTTTTTTTGATAAGAAAAATTTTTCGATTCAATCCAAATCGGAGGCCTTGCCTTTGTATTGCGGCGGACGTTTTTCGAGGAAAGAGCGAATGCCTTCTTTGTAATCGTCGCCTTCGAAAACGCGAGTGCGATAATAATTTATGCGTTCAAAATTTTCCGCGCTTATGACGGTCGAGGCACGGCTTAGGATTCGGAATTGACGCTTGATGGCACTGATTGAAAGCACGCTGTTTTTACGCAGCGGAGTGAGGAAGTGCTCTTCCAACATATTGTCCAAGTTTTCAAGTTCGGTGACGTGATTTATCAAGCCGACGTTGAGCGCGTCTTCCGCAGTGATTGGCGTTCCGAGAAAAAACATTTCGCGCGCTTTGTTCATGCCCAACTGATTTATGAAATGCAAAATCCCCGACGCGTTGTAAGGGATTCCGATTTTCGCGGGCGTGATTGCAAAAGTCGCGTTCTTCGAGCTTAGAATCATATCGCACGACAAGCACAAATCGCACGCGCCGCCCCACACGGTTCCGCTGACACAGGCGATAACGGGAATGGGCGTATCTTGCACTTTCCGAAGCAATTTTTCCATCGGCACACCGAACGCCAAAGGATCATTTCCGTCTTGCGGCAACTCTTTAATATCATGACCGGCACTCCACACGCCGCGCCGCGTTTGCGCTTTGATGACAATGCCGACGCACCCGCTGTCGTAGCCGAACTTCAACGCGTCAATCAATTCAAAACACATTTGCTCGCTGAGGCAGTTGAAATGCTCCGAATTCTGCATCTCTATGAAGCAGATGCGGTCTTTCACAACAGCGTTTACAAACATTTAAACGACCTCCCATGAAATTTTCCTACGGCATGATATAATATCGAAAAAAATTTTTCAAGGAGCGATTTGTTTGGAAAGACTTCAGAAATTAATCGCCCGCGCAGGCATTTGTTCGCGAAGAGAGGCTGAAAAAATTATTTCGGCGGGACGCGTGACTGTCGACGGAAAAATCATCACGGAACCGGGCACGAAGGCTGACCCTTCCAAAAATAAAATCCGCGTCGACGGCAAGCTTTTGAATTTCGGCGCGGAAAAAATTTATCTGCTGCTCAATAAACCTCGCGGCTATGTCTCGACCGTCAAAGACGAACGCGGGCGCAAGACTGTCTTGGAACTTCTCGGCGAAAATTTTTCGGAACGTGTTTATCCTGTCGGGCGGCTCGATTTGAATTCGGAAGGGCTTTTGATTTTGACAAACGACGGCGACTTGACGAACGCCTTGATTCATCCTCGCTTCGAGGTCTCAAAAACTTATCGTGCAAAAATTTCCGGCGAAGTCACCGAAGAAAAACTTGATAAACTTCGCGCAGGCATTGAGCTTGAAGACGGCTTGACCGCTCCCGCCGAAATTTATCTGCTTGAAAAAAATTTGGTTGAAGTCACGATTCACGAGGGGCGCAATCGGCAAGTACGTCGAATGTTCGCGGCAATCGGTTGCGACGTGAAAAGACTTCGCCGAATAAAATTTGCCGGCTTGACACTTGACGGCTTGAA
>CAMVAG010000249.1 GCA_947165405.1 uncultured Selenomonadales bacterium | reverse complement strand
CGCCAATCGGCAAAATCGCGTAGTCAATCTTGTCGCGTTCGCCGATAAGTTTCATATCGGAGAAAAGAGCCGTGTCGCCCGCGAAGTAAACGACCTTGCCGCCGACGCCGATAACGTAGCCGCAAGCAATGCCGCCGCCGATACCCGACGAGTGAAAAGCCGGAACCATCCTCACGAAGCCGAATTCTGTTTTCACGGTGCCGCCCAAGTTCATGCCGATAGTCTTGACGCGTTGCCCGCCGAAGTCCATAAGTTCGGGAATGCCGACAACGGTCGCGTTCGTCCTCACGGCAATGTTGGGGGCGTCGCCGATATGGTCGCCGTGCGCGTGCGTTATCAAAATGTAATCTGCCTCAACATCTTTTTCGCTTATGGACGCTTGAGGATTGCCCGTCAAAAACGGGTCGACGAGAATTTTGGTTGTGCCGTCGTCGAGTTGAAAGCAGGCGTGCCCGTAGTAATTGTAAGTCAACAAAGTTAATCGCCTCCCAAAATATTTTCGGCATGTATTCTGCGCGGCGTTCGATAATCCCTTCAAGCAACAAAAAGCCCCGACGAATTTGTCGAGGCTTTGTATCTTGTCGAAAAAATTTCTCTTAGTACTTGAACATCTGCAAGGAATTCTGGAGGTCTTGAGCAAGGCGAGCGAGTTCGTCTGCTGCGGAGGAAATTTCTTCTGCAGAGGCGGATTGTTCCTCGGCTGCGGCGGAGACGCTTTCCATTTCCTTAGAAACTTGGACGCCTTTATCCAAAATCTTCTCGGAGCGATCGCGAATCGTGTAGGTCATCTTTTCGACTTCCTTGAGTTCGTTGATCATATTCTTTGCTTCCATTTCGACATTGTTGGAGGCAGTGGAAATGCTGTCGAAGGTGGTGCGCAGTCTCTCAACCGATTGAGTACCGGTACGAACGGCGGCGTTACCTTTTTGCATGGAGTCAACCGCGTCGGTCGTGTCGGATTGAATGTCACCGATAAGGGCGGCAATCTTCTGCGAGGCTTCTTGAGATTCTTCGGCGAGCTTACGGACTTCTTCAGAAACGACTGCGAATCCGCGACCGTGTTCACCGGCACGCGCAGCCTCAATCGCCGCGTTAAGTGCGAGCAAGTTGGTCTGTTCGGCAATGCCGCTTATTGATTCGACGATTTGTCCGATTTCTTGTGAACGTTTTCCGAGCTTGTCGACAGTCAAAGCAGAATCATTGACGATTTTCTCAACGCTGATAATCTGGTTGACGGCAGTTTCGACAGCCTCGGTACCGGCGGCCGCCTCTTGGTTGGCGGAGGCAACATGCGCGGCAACTTTATCTGCAGTCTTCGTCAAGTGGTCAATGGATTCAAGAGCGCGATTGATAGCGTCCATTGCGTCATTGACATAGCTTTGTTGCTCGACGACAGCACCGGCAGAATTGGTAACGGATTGAGCAACCTGTTCGGAAGCCTGTGCGGCTTGGTGAGCTGAAGCTGTGAGCTCTTCGGAAGACGCCGCGAATTGGCTGGAGGAGTCGCTGGTCTGGTGAATCAATTTGCTGATAGCCTGACGCATTTCACGAACGGCAAGAGCCATTGCGCCGAATTCGTCGCCGCGGTCGGCATCAAGCAAATCGGTGCGGCGGAAGTCGCCGTCTTTGAGCAGGTGCAACGCTTGAACCATGTTGGAAAGAGGATTGGTGACGGCTTTGGTAATAGAAATGCTGATAAGAATCAAGATAACGAAGGTGCCGCCGAGTGCAATGAACAAATTGCGAACGGAAGAAGCGATTGATTCGTTGCTGGCTTTGATTGTGTTATCCGAATCCTCGTAAGCTTTCTGTTGGATAACCAAGATTGCGTCGCCGCAGGAAACCGCATAAGGCATAACTTCATTTTGATAGAATTCCAAAGAAGCATTTCTGTGCGCGGCGATTGCCGAAGTATCACCCACAGGCGATTTCATCGAAAACATTTTGTCCGCGCCGGCTTTGAATTTGCTCCATTCGCGTTTGGCAGCGTCGACTTGTGCGCGAGCTTGAGCGTCATCCTTAACGATGTCTTCGTAAATTTTCAAAGACTCTTCCAACTCTTTAACGCCGCCGTTGTATTTATCCAAGCGGGATTGATAAAGAGCGGGATCAACCGTCAAAGGAGCCAAGACCGCCTGAACTTGAGCATAACGGACGGCGTGACGGCAACGACCGATTTCAAAAATGCCTTTCAAGTAAGTTTGGCTGATTTTGTCCAAATCTTGTTGCGCTTCCATGACAGCGAAGTAGCCGACCAGCCCGATGACAATCATACCGATGAGCGCGATAATGTTCAATAGCAAGAGCTTATACGCGACTCGCATGTTGTTCAACCACGACATAAAAAGTTTTCCCCCTTTTCTTGACGGAATAAAAATTTTTTGTGCTTGAGATTTTACGGCAAGAGCTTATCTCACCAACCGTCCGTCTCAACTTCGAACGTTTCCCGTGAATCGGGCATGACCTTCCGTCGTTCGTGCGGTAGTTCAAAACTTGAAGGATGAATGCTTCTATATTCTGCCCCCTCCCGCAAGGTTCCTTTTCGTGTTGTTTCAAGCAATGCGATTGTAGTTTAACGTAAAAGGAATGTCAATTATTTGTGTCACCGCGTCAACAAAAAATCGGCGGCATAATCAATCTTCGCTATGATAGCATAAGTGGCGGCGTTAAGTCTAGGATTTTGAAAAAAAAATTGACGGCAGGAAAATTTTTCCGACCGCCGTTTTAATAATTGGGAATTGGTAATGAGGAATGATTTGCGAATTTAATTCCTAATTCCTAATTC
>CAMVAG010000248.1 GCA_947165405.1 uncultured Selenomonadales bacterium | reverse complement strand
ACGACAATCACGCCTTCCGCTTGAGTCAGCTTGTCGGAAAATAAAAGCGTTGCGCCGTGACAGGCGGTCATCTCCATAATTTTTGGCAAGTCGAAATCTTCGGCAGGCTGTTGCCTTTCGGGTTGCAAGTCGTGGAATAAAATGCGCGGATACTTCATTTCCAAAGTGTGCAACAACTCAAGCTCGCGTTTAACAACTTTTTCATCGTCGTGAATCAGATACAATGTGCCGCCCGCCGTTTCCACATCACTCGTTCGCGCCAAGACAGTTTCTCGCCCCACGCGGTCAAAGCTGCCTTGATAATAACTTTTCAATCGGCGGCTGATTGAAATTACGGGCGCGGTATCCGCAGGCGTATCATCAGGCAGGATAAAATATTTTACTGCTGCTTTGCGCAAGGGGCGATACAGCTCCTGCTTTTTGAGAACGAATCTTTTCGGGTCAAGATAAGCGTCAAGAGCACTGTCCGTTTCGTGTTGCCCGAATGCCATATCCACAAATTGTCGCGGCATGGAACCACCCATAGGACGGCAATTAACTTCAATCAGCACGGGGCCTTTTTTATCTATCATATATTCACCGTGAATCGGACCGTACTTGATACCGATTGCGTCGGCGACTTCGAACGCATAACGAATAAGCCGCGAATGTCCGATTTTCAGTTCATTGACTGTTTCAAAGTAATTGTAAGCATTCGTGCCGTTGGGCATTTTTACTTTGTCATATTCCCAAATAGACACGAGGCGGTGTTCCCCGTTCGAGGATACCGTGTTCACGATAAATTCCCGACCGTTGATTCGCTCCTGAATCAGAACGTCGCTTTTTTCCGCAGTTGCATTCATATGCTTGTTAAGTTCCGCTTCCACCGCTTGGAGCATGTCTTCGCGGTTATCGCAAAGGTGAAGTCCTTGAGTGGCGGCACCTCGCGTGCGTTTCACGACGATACCTTCCGCTCCGATTTCATCATAAAAATCTGCCGCCTCTTGCACAGAAGTAACAATTTTTCCGCGAATATATCGAAGTCCGTGCGCTTTCAATGCCTCGTGCATGGCATCTTTCTGCGTCATTGCCGCTAAATTTTCTATCGGATTGCCGGGCAGTCCCAAGTCATGCGCCAAACGAACGGTAAGCCCTACGCCGAACTCACTGCCCGCGATTACATGCAAAGGATTAACCTCGCGCACTTGCCTCAAAATTTCGTTGTAGTCGGGATTCTCCCTGATTATCTTTATATTCGGCGGAAGTTTCTTTTGTGTTACGTCACGTATTTGTTTAAGCAAAGCTGCATCTGCCTCTGTGCCGGCATGATCGGAGGCTTCCACAATTACCGGCTCATAGCCTCGCTTGATTATATCTTCAACATAATTTGCGCCCGTAGACATGCATTCCACCAACACAATTTTTCCCTTCATGCCAACTATCCTCCTTGTTATTTCCGTGCCAATATAATTCTCGTGCAGTTCATTCCCATTATGTAATCATATTCCAAAGAAACAGCCAAAGCTCTAAGCAACTGCAAATTTAACGTGTCGTCGTTGTCGGTTTCACTCAACGGGCTGAAAGAATTTCCCGAACTGCGAAAATTTATTTCAAGGCGGTCATCATACAATCTTACCAAAATGTCGATAGGGAATTGCTTGTTTATATGATTGCTCGTGTAAACGGTCATTTCTTCGACGGCAAGTCCGAACCTCATTGCTTGCTTGTGATTCAAACCGCCTCTTTCTCCCAACGCGCAAAGTTGCTCGGAAACAAAAGAAATATCCTGCACATTGCTTGTCACGGTAAAATCCCAAACTTGCTCTGCATGCTCGTCGCGTTCGGAAAGTAAAATTCCCGTGTAAGAATTTTTTCGGACAAGATGATAATTCCAAAGCAATATTCCGACAAAGAGGATTGCGCTGTTCAAAAGATAAGTCCACCAAAGACCGTCCAAGCCCATTAATCGGCACATGACCCAAGCGAGGGGAACGATTCCGACAAAGCCGTCGAACAGGCTGATTATCATTGCGTAATATCTTTTCTGCAAAATCTGCAGGTAATACATGAACGTGATGCACAGACTCCGCAGGACAAAAGACAGTGCAAAAATTCTTAAGCCGCTTTCAGCCAACAACATTGCGGACGGGTCTGTTATGTTGTAAATTTCTGTCGCTTGTTGAGGTGCAATTTCAAACCAAATGACCAATGCCGAAACGATTGCCAATTCGCACAGCAAGGAAACTTTCAAGAGGTGGTGTCGTCCGGAAAAATCGCGCTCGCCGTGCAACACGCCCAAAATCGGCATGACCGCTCCTATAATTCCGGCGTAAAACACGGACACAAACGACATTATCTGTAAGCAAAACGCGAACGCCACGACTCCGACAGCTCCGCCGTAAGTCGCAGCCAATACGTTGCAAAAGGCGAATTTTATTGCAAAGCCCAGTTGGGAAAGTGCCGCCGCCGCTCCTGTGGTTGCAGTCTCTTTCAAAAGGTGTAAATCTTGAAGACCTGCTTTGTGAAAATGCAACTTCACCGAGCCGCGTAAAAATATTATCGGCAAGAGGAGTATTCCCGCAAGATAGCCTGTCAACGTAGCCCAAGCCGCACCCTCGACGCCAAAGCCAAGATAAGTGATATAGACATAGTCCATAATCAGATTGACGACATTGGCAACCAAATTCACGGCAGTCGCCAATGCAGGTGCGCCGCTTGGAGGCAGGAAGGACACCAGCGTCAGCACGAACACCAAAAACGGTGCCGAAAATATCAATGCTTGAAAATACGGAACAAAGTCCGCCGCCAAAG
>CAMVAG010000247.1 GCA_947165405.1 uncultured Selenomonadales bacterium | reverse complement strand
GGGGCGTAAAGGGTAGAAGCAGACAAACGTCGCTTCATGAATTTTAGTTGGTGCGCCGCTGTTTTTGCATCACGCAAAAGACGCGGCGAGGCCGTCATCCATGACGGCCTCTTTTTTCGTCAGCGTTTGTCCAATTTTTTTGCAAGGGAGTTGCCGATAAATTGAACGAGCTGAACCAAGACGATAAGTACGACGACCGTCGCCAACATGACTTCGGGTCGGAAACGTTGATAGCCGTAACGGATAGCCAAATCGCCGAGCCCGCCTCCGCCGATTGCGCCGGCCATTGCCGATTCGCCGACCAAAGCGATAATGACAGTTGTAAGTTGTGAGACGATACCGGGCATTGCTTCGGGCAAGAGGACTTTGCTGATTATTTGGAAGGGTGTCGCGCCCATAGCCAAAGCCGCCTCGACCAAACCCGACGGGACTTCTTTAAGCGAGGTTTCGACTTGCCGCCCGATAAAAGGTATCGACGCAATGACAAGCGGGACGATTGCCGCCGTCGTTCCGATTGCACTGCCGACGATAAATCTTGTCAAAGGGATTATTGCCACCATTAAAATTATAAAGGGGATTGAGCGCACCGCATTGACGACGGAGCCGATTGTTTGATTGATGAAAATATTTTCGAGGATTTGTCCTTTGGCAGTCGTGTGAAGCAAGACGCCGAGCGGCACGCCGATTGCCGAGGCGATTGCCATTGAAACGACGACCATATAAATTGTTTCGCCGAGTGCTTTACTCAACAGCGGAATTATTTCTGCGAACATAGCCAATCACCTCCACGCGAACATCTTCGCCGCCGAGAAAATGCAACGCGCCTTGAATCACGTCTTCCTCGCCGCTCAAGCCGATAATGAATCTTCCGAAGGGCACGCCGCGAATTTCATCGAGGTTGCCGAAAAGCATTGTGCATTCCAAGCCCTTGCAAGACCGAATCATTTTTGCAAGGACGGGGTCATCTGCTCTGTCGCCGAGAAAAATTAATCGCAAGAGCAGAAAACTGTCAGGCGTCTTGTCTTGAGAAATTTCGTTGCCACGGAAGGCGGCGGGCAAGTCGTTCGACAAAAGCACGCTGATAAATTCTTTGGTGATTCGGTGTTGAGGATTGGTGAACACGTCAAGCACCGAGCCGCGCTCCGCAATGACGCCGTCGCTGATGACTGCAACCTTATCGCAAATTTCTTTGACGACTTGCATTTCGTGAGTGATGACGACGACGGTCAAGGAAAGTTGCTTGTTAATGTCTTTAATCAGCGCGAGGATAGATTTTGTCGTTTGCGGGTCGAGGGCGGAAGTTGCCTCGTCGCAGAGCAAAACTTTTGGGTCGCTTGCCAAAGCTCTTGCGATGCCGACGCGTTGTTTTTGTCCGCCGGAAAGTTGCGCGGGATATTGATTCGCTTTGTCACTCAAGCCGACGAGTTCGAGGAGCGGCTGAACTTTTTTTTTGATTTCGGCGGAGCTTGTGCCGGAAAGTTTCAGCGGAAAGGCAATGTTATCGTAGACGGTCGCCGAGCTTAGGAGGTTGAAGTGTTGAAAAATCATCCCGATGTTTTTTCTTGCCGCCCGCAATTCGCTTTCCGTTAAAGTCGTCATGTCTTGCCCGTCGACGAAAACTTTTCCGGCCGTCGGTCGTTCAAGCATGTTGATACAGCGGACGAGCGTAGACTTGCCCGCGCCGCTCAAGCCGATAATCCCGTAAATTTCGCCGCGAGCAATTTCCAAGTCAATGCCTTTGAGCGCGTGAACTTTCCCCGAAGGAGTGTCGTAAATTTTTTCAATGCCCGAAAGTTTTATCAAGCGATTCACCTCTTCAAGTAGCGATAGAGTGCGCCGAGCAAATTTGCGTCGTTGTGATATTTGCAGGCGACGATTTGCGGGCGCGGAAGATAATCCAAACTTGCTTTGCAGACCTCGTCGAGCTTGTCTTGAACGGCGTCGATAAAACTTTGCTGTGAACTTATGCCGCCGCCGAGTGCAAAGCGTTCGGGGTCGAAGAGCATTTGCAAATTAAAAATCTTAACGGCGATTGCTTGAGCGTATCGATAAAGTTCGTCAAGCATGTCGTCGTCGTTTTCGTTGATTAAATCGAAAATCATTTCGCCCGTGACTTCTTCGGGAGGCATGCCCAAAATTTTCGCGCAACGTTCTTGAAAGAGGACGGCACTCAAAGCATGGTGATAAGAAATTTTTCCGTCAATGACCTCGCCGATATTTTGAAAGGTGGGAGCAATTTCGCCGGCGCAAAAGTGACTTCCGCGATAAAGTTCTCTGTTGTGAATGAACGCGCCGCCTATCGAAGTCCCGAAGACCAAAACGAATGCGTCTTTCACGTCGACCAAGCTGCCCGACCGAACTTCGGCAAGAGCCGCGCAATTTGCATCGTTTTCAATCGTGACGGGCACGCCGCAAATTTTTTGAAGTTCTTCGGCGAGACAATGCCCGTTGCTGAAATTCAATGCGCCGCTTGAAATGCAAACGCCGCGTTGCGTGTCGATAAGTCCCGGCATGGAAATCGCAATGCCTTCCGCGTCGTCATGTGCTTTGAAAATTTCGGCAAGTCCTTCCAAAAATTCTTCGTGATTTTTTTTCGGCGTGGGAATTTTATTTCGCGTGTTGATTTTAAAAGAACGCACACCCGTCACGACCGCATACTTTATGAAAGTGCCGCCGACATCTATCGTCAAAATTTTTCTCACTGCCAAACCTCCCCAACAAAAAAATTTGCCTCAACAATAAGTCAAGGCAAAAGGCTTTGTCAATCACTTTATAAAAAATTTTTCAGCGTGCGAA
>CAMVAG010000246.1 GCA_947165405.1 uncultured Selenomonadales bacterium | reverse complement strand
TTTTCATTTCATTCACCCGCCGCGAATATACAAAAGTTTTATTGCAATGTCAATTTCCAAAAACTATAATGACCTTACCAACGACAAAGGAGTTTTTCTCGTGAACAATCGGATAAGAAATTTTTCAATCATAGCGCACATAGACCACGGCAAGTCGACGCTCGCCGACAGATTGATTGAGATGACCGGCACAGTTGAAAAGCGTGAAATGAGCGAACAATTTTTGGACAACATGGAACTCGAACGCGAACGAGGCATCACGATTAAGGCGCAGACCGTCCGCTTGAAGTACACCGCCCGCGACGGCAAAACCTATCAGCTGAATTTAATCGACACGCCCGGTCACGTCGACTTCACTTATGAAGTTTCAAGAAGTCTTGCTGCTTGTGAAGGTGCCTTGCTCGTCGTCGACGCAACTCAAGGCGTTGAGGCTCAAACTCTTTCCAACGTCTACCTCGCCCTCGAACACGACTTGGAAATTGTCCCCGTCATTAACAAAATCGATTTGCCCAGTGCCGATGTTGAAAGAGCTCGTTCAGAAATTGAGGAGGCTGTCGGGCTTGACGCAAGCGACGCCGTAAAATGTTCCGCGAAGACCGGCGAGGGTGTCGATGAAATTTTGGAGGCGATTGTCGAAAGAATCCCGCCACCCGAAGGTGACAACTCAAAACCTCTGCAAGCTTTGATTTTCGATTCGTATTTTGATTCTTACAAAGGCGCGGTGGCTCACGTCAGAATTTTCGACGGCAGTGTTCGCAAAGGTGACAAGCTCAAACTTTTGGCGACGGGCAAAGAATTCGAGGCAACGGAAATCGGAATCTTCACGCCCTCGATGACAGAACTTGACGAACTCAACGCGGGCGAGGTCGGCTACATTTGCGGCAGTCTTAAAGACGTTCGCGACGTTCGGGTCGGCGATACCGTTACGACTTCAAAAAATCCTGCAGAGGCTTTGGCGGGTTATCGTGCGCCCGTGCCGATGGTTTTCTGCGGACTTTATCCCACTGACAGCGTCGACTACGACAACTTGAAAGAGGCTCTTGAAAAACTTCAACTCAACGACGCCGCCCTCGTCTATGAGCCGGAAACTTCCGCCGCATTGGGTTTCGGATTTCGTTGCGGCTTCTTGGGCTTGTTGCATATGGATGTTATTCAAGAACGTTTGGAGCGCGAATACAAATTGAAACTTGTAACCACTGCGCCGAGCGTCGTCTACAAAGTGCACAAGACAAACGGTGAAGTCTTCATGATTGACAACCCTGCCGCTTTGCCTCCGACGACCGAAATTAATTTTATTGAGGAGCCGATGGTCAAAGCGACCGTCATTGTTCCGAGCGATTATATCGGCGCGGTCATGGAGCTTTGTCGTGACAAGCGCGGCACCTACAAGAGCATGGACTATATCGACAAGACACGCGTCATGATTGTTTACGAAATGCCGCTCAACGAAATTATCTACGACTTTTTCGACAAGCTCAAGTCAATGACTCGCGGCTATGCAAGCCTCGACTACGAACTTTCCGAATACAAACAATCCGACCTCGCAAAGCTTGATATTCTTTTGAACGGCGATTTGATTGACGCGCTAAGCTCAATCGTTCATAAAAGCCGCGCCGCAAAAATCGGACGAATCCTCGCGCTCAAGCTCAAGCGTATCATTCCCGAACAGCTTTTTGATATTCCCGTTCAAGCAGCTATCGGCGGAAGGATTATCGCTCGTGAAACCGTCAAAGCTCGCCGCAAAGATGTTTTGGCTAAGTGCTACGGCGGTGACGTTTCGCGCAAAAGAAAACTTCTCGAAAAGCAGAAAGCCGGCAAGAAACGCATGAAAGCCGTCGGCAGCGTCGAACTTCCGCAAGAGGCATTCATGGCTGTCTTGACCGTCGGCGACGAGGAGTGAACTTCATGAACAAGAACAGAAACTTAAACGAGGCGGCAAAAGCCAAGAAAGATAAATTCTACACGCAACTTGATGACATCGCCGAAGAGCTGCGACACTATCAAGATTTTTTCAAAGGCAAAATCGTTTTGTGCAACTGCGACGACCCGATTGAAAGCAATTTCTTTCAATACTTCGCGCTCATGTTCAACGCTCTTGAATTGAAAAAATTAATCGTCACGAGCTACGCCGATTCGCCCATTGCCGGCAAAGAGATTAATCTTTTCCCCGACGGCAAGACCGCTTACAAGCTTGAAGTCGACGAACTCAAAGATTGGAACGGCGACACGGCGGAAGATTGGAACGACATCAAGTTTGCGATTGAGTCAGGCATCTACAAAAAGACGCGGCTCGAAGGTGACGAAAAATATTGCGCCGGCGACTTCCGCTCAAAAGAATTAATCGCGCTCCTCAAGCAGGCTGATGTTGTCGTCACGAATCCTCCTTTCAGCGTCTTTCGCGAATACGTTGCTCAACTCATCGAATACGACAAAAAATTTTTAATACTCGGCAACAAGAACGCGCTCACTTATAAAGAAATTTTCCCGCTTATTAAGGACGATAAACTTTGGGTTGGGTTCATGCCAATGAGCAGAGAAATTTATTTTGACGTGCCGCGAGAATACATTGATGAAGGTTTAGACGCGGGCAAAGACCGTTCGATTGTCATTCACGACGGACGACACATGGCGCGAAGTCAATCGATTTGGTACACAAATATTGAGGTTGCAAAGTTCCGCGAAAACATTCCGCTTTACAAAAAATATTCGCCGGAAGAAAATCCTCGCTACGACAACTACGACGCGATAGAAGTTTCAAAGACGGCGGAGATCCCCGAAGATTATTTCGGCGTCATGGGCGTGCCGATTACTTTCCTCGACAAAT
>CAMVAG010000245.1 GCA_947165405.1 uncultured Selenomonadales bacterium | reverse complement strand
CCGAGATGTGCGACGGAATTCATCGTGACGAGTGTCCAAACGCCGTCCTTGCATTTGAGGACGTTGACGCAAGTGTTGTTCTGCGAAAGTTGCCAGAAATGTTCCAAGTCGATACCGAGAACGCTGCTGATAACAACCATGTTGACGTAGCTGTGTGCGCCGATAAAAATTGTCTTGCCGGGATATTTTGCAACTGCATCCTCCAAAGCCGCCCGCGAACGATATTGCAAGTCGCGGAGGTTTTCGCCGTTCGGGAAAGTCACAAGAGACGGAGTCTTATCCCAAGCTTTAGCTATTTCCGGAAATTTTTCCTTTTGTTCTTCGGGAGTAAGCCCCGCCCAATCGCCGAAGTTAATTTCTTTGAGGCGGTCGTCGGTGTAGGCAATTTTCATATTGTGCATTTTGGCAACGGTCTCTGTCGTCACGTAAGCGCGGCTCAACGGGCTGGCAATGAACACGTCAATCGGATAATCTTTTAAGCTCTTCGCCAAAAGTTTTGCTTGCTTGAGTCCGTTTTCATTGAGTTTAATATCCAAAAAACCTTGCGGGCGTTTTTGGGCGTTGTAAAATGTTTCACCGTGACGAACGAGGATAACGGTTGTAGTTTCCGCCGAGACCTGCGCGGGCACGAAGATAAACACCCACGCGAAGACAAAAGCCAAAAAAATTTTTAAAAACCTCATAACAACTCCTCCTAAAAAATTAAAACAACCGGCGGAAATATGAACAGCTGCAAAAGAAAAGTATGAGATTCATGCGGCTTTGCGGTGTTTGATTTTGTAGACGTAGGCGAGGATTTCCGCGACGGCTTGATAGAGTTCGGAAGGAACATTTTCGCCGACTTCGACAGCATCGAAAAGTGCACGAGCCACAGGTTTGTTTTCGACGATTAGGATATGATGTTCGCGAGCAATCTCCTTGATTTTTTCGGCGACGAGGTCTTGACCTTTCGCCAAGACGAGCGGCGCGACCATTCCTTTTTTATATTGCAGTGCAACCGCCAAATGCGTCGGGTTCGTGACGATAACGTCAGCCTTCGGGACTTCGCGCATCATTCGCTGCATTGCCATTTGACGCTGCTTCTGTTTAATCTTGCCTTTGATTTGCGGGTCACCTTCCATTTGTTTATACTCGTCTTTGACTTCCTGCTTGCTCATTTTCAAATCCTGCGTCGTCTGCCATTTTTGATAAGCGTAGTCCGCCGCCGCCATTATCATTATCACGCCGATAACTTGAAACGCCATTGTGAAAATTATATCGGCTATCGTCGCCAGAGAGTGCGGCAAGTCGAAGAAGATAAATTGCGGCACGAGCATAAGTTGGTCTTTGAGATAAAGATAGAGGAAGTAGCCGATGACAATTATTTTGAACAGTGATTTAAAAAGTTCGACGATTGACCGCTTGGAAAAAATTCTTCCGAAACCGTTAATCGGATTGAGGTTATCAAGCTTCGGCTCCAATTTCTCCGTCGAAAGCACGAGCCCGACTTGGAAAACATTTATGGCGAGCCCGACGATTAAAATCGAAAACATCACCGGCATTACGGTTTTCGCCAAAAGAATCATGATACCTATAAAGAGTTCGGAAATTGCTTCGGTCGAGGTGCTTTGAGATAAGTGCGAATAAAGATAGACGGTGTAAGCGGCGATGTTGCCGTAAATGAATTCCCACAAAATCCTCAAGATTAAAAAGCCGATAAGCAAGACAAACGCCGTGTTGAGTTCTTGGCTCTTTGCGACTTGACCTTTCTTGCGGGCGTCATCACGTTTCTTGGAAGTCGGCTCTTCAGTCTTTTCTCCGTCGAAACGCTGCAAGTCAAAGACAAAAGGAACCTGTGAAGAATCGCAAAATAATTCCTCATTCCTAATTCCTAATTCCTCATTATCTTCAAGGGGCAAGGGCTTTGAGGGCAATGGAAATGTTTGCGTACATTGCATTAAAAATCACGTCCAAAAAGAGGATGTAAAACGGCAGAACCATTGACAGCATACTCGTGCCGATTGTCAGCTGGAGCGGAATGCCGACAACGAAAATATTCATCTGCGGCATTGTTCGGGCGAGGATACCCATTCCGACGTTCGTCAACAAGATTGCAAAAGTCACGGGCATTGCGATTTTCATTCCGTTCATAAAAATTCCCGCCGTCAAGTCAATCATGAGTTGCGGCAAAGTTTCGTTCCAAAGCATTGAGTCGAGCGGAATGATTCGGAAACTTTCAGCCAGTGCGGAAATAATTACGTGGTGCCCGTTCGTTATGATAAAGTAAATTATCGTCAAGTTGTAAAGGAAAGTTCCGATAAGACCGGTTTGCTGTTGAGTGGTCGGGTCCATCATGCTCACGACCGCGAAACCGACTTGCATGTCCATGATTTTGCCCGCCATGTTCACAGCGGCTAAAGTTATGTAACCGACGAGCCCGATAAGCCAGCCGACGAAAAGTTCTTTGGCGACGGTGCCCGCAAACATCAAGACTGTTGCCGGAGTTTCAACGACGTACATTTTCACGACGACGGGGAAGAGCAACACCGCCAACAAAAGTGCCGCGCAAGCTCTCAACTTATAGGAAATGTTCATGCTGCCGAAGAAAGGCGAAATAAAAAAAATGCCGCTCGTACGTGTCAGCACAAGCAGAAAACAAGCCACTTGCCCTTGAAGAATGTCGAAAAAATCAATTTCCGTCAAGCCTTCGACCTCCCGACAAAGTGACTTTGCTTAGCCGATACGCGCCGGCAAGCCGATAAATATTCCCGAAAAAAATTCAACCATGATTCTAAGCATCCACGGTCCGAAAATCAAAATCGCCACGAAGACCGCGATAATCTTCGGGATA
>CAMVAG010000244.1 GCA_947165405.1 uncultured Selenomonadales bacterium | reverse complement strand
TTCAAGGCAAGGAAGCTTATCGGCTCTTTACGGGACAATTCCCCGACACGAAAATAATGGAAAAGACTTTGAAAAAAATCCTCTCGAAAAAATGAACGACTTCGACGAACGCTTGAGGAAATTGATTCACATGGAGCGACACAACTTCGCGGGAAGTTCTTCGCGGGCGATTGTCGAGCTTGTGAATTTGCTTTTTGATTTCGCGATAAAAATGCGCGCCTCCGATTTGCACATTGAACCTTTTGAAAAATCTCTGCGCGTGCGTTACCGAATCGACGGACAACTTCAAGAATTGCATCAACCTTTGCCGCTGCACTTGGCGGAGGCTTTGACCTCGCGGATAAAAATTTTGGCGCGCATGGACACGACAGCCGCTTTCCTGCCGCTCGATGGAGCAATTCAATTCGACAACGTGGAAATGCGCGTGGCCTCCATGCCGTCTTTCGGGGCGGAAAGTTTGACGATAAGGCTTTTGGATTCTTCGCCGGCACTGCACAATTTGAGCGAGTTGGGTTTCACTTCGACGAACGAAAAAATTTTTCGGCAGATGATAAATTCGGCAACGGGCATGATAATTTTAACGGGGCCGATGAATTCCGGGAAGTCGACGACGCTCTACGCCGCCTTGCGCGAATTGAATCAACCGACGCGCTCGATAATGACTTTGGAAGATCCGATTGAGCAGCACGTCGAAGGAATTTCTCAAGTGCAAGTCAATGAGAAAACCGGCTTGACTTTTGCGGCGGGGCTTCGGGCGATGTTGCGCATGGATTGTAACGTCTTGATGGTCGGAGAGGCACGCGACGCCGAAACTTCAAAAATCGCGATACGCGCCGCGCTCACGGGTCATTTGATTTTCACCACGCTTCATGCCAACGACTCGTGCAGCGCGGTTTTTCGTATGCTTGAAATGGGCGTCGAACCTTATCTGTTGGCGGCGACTTTAAAAGGCGTCGTGGCTCAAAGGCTTGTCAGAAAAATTTGTAAGCAGTGCAAGGGTATCGGTTGCGAAATTTGCAGAGGCACGGGCTACAGCGGACGAATCGCCTTGCATGAAATTTTATGCGTCGATAAAAATCTGCGCAACTTGATTCTCAACAGCCGCGACCTCGACGAAATAAAAACTTCGGCACTTGAGGCGGGCTTGAAGACTTTAGCCGACGACGCTCACGAAAAAATCCAAGCAGGTTTGACGACGCTTGAAGAAGTTCGCCGCGTCTTGGGCGAAGATTTTGAAAAGGAGACAGCCGATTGATATTGCGGAGATTGTCCGATTTGTCTCGGTAAAGTTCAAGCTCGTTTCGATTCGCCTGCCAATCGCTGAAAAGATTTTTGAACATGCCGCGCAGGGAACTGACTGGGATAATCGGCACGTCGAAGGGTGCGAAACTTTTTGACGCCATGAGGCAACGGAAATAAATGTGTTAGTTGTTGAAGTCTGCAACGTTTTCAAATTGAGCTGGCAAAATTTTTTCAAGCCCTTGCAACGGACATTCAATCGCCTCCGAAAAATTTTTTTCTTTATCGTTTCGACAGCGGACGCGAAAACTTTGCCGAGTGAAAATTTTTCGCCGAGCTTGTCGACGACTTCCGCCTCCAAAATTTTTTGCGTGAAGCGCGACCGCCCGACGTAAGCAATCAGCTTGCCGCCGTCAAAATTCAAGCCGTCAATCAACACGTCGAAAAAAATTCTGTTGCCCGTGTTATTGACGGCAAAAACTTTTGCGAGAGTTGAACGGGTTGCGGCAGGAAAATTTTCGCGGCGGCAGAATTTAGCTTTCAGCTTATAGCTTTCAGCTTTCAGAAAAATTTTTTTAACAGCTAAAAGCTACCAGCTAACAGCTAACACGGGGTGAGCATTTTGAAAGATAAAATCTTGAAAGTTTTGCGGACGATAAGAAATATTTTACTCGGACTGATTCTGTTGACGGTCTTGGTTGTCGGCGGATTCGTTGCGGCGATTAAATTTGATTTACTCGGCACGGAAGATGTCGCCATGCTCAACGAGGAACTGGGCTTGTATCGCTTGCCCTTCGTCGGCAACGGAAGATATTTCGAAGTGCCCGAAGGAATCGAATGGCCGCCGCCGCCCGAACCCGAACCTGAACCGGAGCCCAAGCCCGAACCTGTCGCCGAGCCCGAACCCGTTGCCGAACCCGAACCGCCTAAGGAAGAGCCTAAGCCCAAAAAAGAGGAAAAGCCTAAGGAAGTCAAAATTGACAAGAAGGCAATCGAGGAACAACGCGCCAAACGCGAGGCGGAAGAGAAAAAACGTATCACACGCTTGGCAAGAATTTATGAGAGCATGAAGCCCGAACAGGCGGCGAACGCCCTTATCAACGTCGATTGGGACACGACGGTTTTAATTTTTCAGCGCATGAGTGAGGAAGCCGTCGCGAACATTTTGGCGAAGATGGAACCCGAAGCCGCCGCGCAGTTGACGGAAATGCTTTACGCCGGAACGCAACGACGAGTGACAACGCCCTCCGACACAATGCGCAACGAACCCGTCACGCCGACTGAACAAGTCGCCGAATAATTTTATGGAAAAATTTTTTTTGGCAGGACTTTTATTTTGGTGCGGAATAATTTTTCTGCTGTACACGTTGCGCCCGTCGTCGAAGATACATTTGGAAATCGCCTCCGCCACTCGTCGTGAAAAAAAAATTTGTTGCGTTGTGCTTGGAATTTTAATCGCGGTGTGCATTACGCCGATGGCTTGGAATCCTTGTTGGACAGGCGAACTTTACAAGCATCAAAATCAGTATCAAGCTTTGGCGGACGCTTTCTTGAAAGGGCAACTGTATCTTGAGGAGCCTGTCGACCCGCGTTTGGCGGCAATGGAAA
>CAMVAG010000243.1 GCA_947165405.1 uncultured Selenomonadales bacterium | reverse complement strand
TTTTTCTTGCCGCTTTTATTCGCCATCTTTAATTTACCAACACACCCTAGCAAAAAATTTTTCTACGTCAAATCGGATTTGTCAACGACTCCGTAAAGTTCGCCGAGAATTTTAATGCGCCGCGCCCAATTCAAATGACACTTAACCTCGTTCATGCGCGAGCCGTCGGAAGATTTCATGACGCCGTGAGTTTCCGATTGCCAATTCAAAATTTGATTCGCGTCGTCGAAGTCGATTTTGGAAACTTTCATGCCGTCGAAGATAATCGGCAATTGCGCGGGGTGAATCGCGGTCTTGCCGATAAAGCCGTTCGCCCTGTCGAGGGAAATTTCTTTGCGCAAGCCGTCAGCCCAAAGTTCGCCGCTGAAAAAATTCCACACCGCGCCCGACACAACATAATCTTTTGCGAAGACGTTCAGAATATCAATCAACACGTCGCGAACAATCCCGATATCGTAAATCGTTTGATTGACATTGCGGCGCAACCCGTACAGCCGGCAAAAATCGTTGACGCCGACGCGAATATTGAGCACGATTGATTTTATTTCGTCGAGAGCCTGCTTGAGCGATAAAAGTTCCGTGCGGCGTGTCAGAAGACTTGCGACGCGATTTGTTTCGAGCGTGGGCATAATCGGAAGATTTATTTGCTTCGCCAAGCCGATAAAAGCTCCGACGTTTTGCATGTCGACTTTCGGAAGGATGTAGCCCGTCAAAATTTTTGAGCGCGAACCGATTTCCTCATGAAACATTTCCAAGTGACGCGGCGAACGAATTCTCACGAACACGAGCGGCAAATTTTCCAAGCCTTCAAGCTCCCGCAAAATTATTTTCAACGACGCCTCCGCCTCGTCGAGTGCCTCGTCACGTATCGAATCTTCCAAACAAAAAGCCGCTGATGTCAAGTGCGGCAACTTGTTTCCTGCGATTTTTTTGACGATATTTTTTTGGAAAGCCGGCATGTAAAGCAAGCCGCCGACCTTGTACTGCAAAACTTCTTTGTCAAACATTTAAAGCCTCCGAAAATTTTTTTTGATTCTACAAGAGGCGATAAGTCTTGTCAATCACGCCGAAGGCAACGGAACTGTATTTTCCTCCGTCAAGAATTTTAAAGCCGAGCCGTTCAAACTCCGCGCTGCCCGAATGTTCCTTCATGACGACGCGAAATTTTGCAACGCGACAAGCTTCACGGATAATTTCTTCGGTCAACGGGCGATTATCGGCGAGCGGACGAATCGGATTAAGCCCCGAACTTTTTTTTATCGGGCGACGAAACATCGGATCGAAATAAACAACGTCAAAAGAATTATCCGCGCAAGTTTTGAGAAAGTCTTTGCAATCGGCGTGAACGACTTCGACGCGGCGCATTGCCTCCAAGATATGCGGGCTGTCTTCGGAAAAATTTTTCAAGCCGTGACTTACGACCTCGAAAATCAGCGGATTAACTTCAAGGGCGACGACTTTACCTTTTGAACCGACGATAAAACTTTCGACAACGGCATCGCTGCCAAGTCCGAGCGTGCAATCCAAAACTTTTGAGCCTTCGGAAATTTTCAGCGCGTCAATCAATCGGTCGCCCTCGCCGCCGCGCAAATTTTTTATCCTCAAGTGCGCGGTGTTCGGGTGAAAAAATAATTCGCCCTCCTCCGTCACGATACTCAACGAAATTTTTTTGACAAGCAAAATATTTTCGACGCCGTGAATTTTTTTGAGCGTGTCGAAAGAAAAATCCTCACGAGCTGCAAATTTTCCGCCGAGCCTTAAAGAAATTTCTTCCGCAAAATTTTCTTGAGCGGAATCGGGCTTGCGCGTCGTCGTCACGATAAAACTTGCCATGTTTCCTCCAAAAAAATCAGACGAGCCGCGCCTTGCAACTCGTCTTTATAAAATCTATCGACTAAAAACTTTTTATTTGAGAACTTTGGTTGCGCCTTCGTTCATTTTGATGAAGTCAAGACCTTTGAGCGCGCCGTCTTTGGTGATGTTCTTGCCTGCAGTGTGAGCCGCCGCGATTTTGTCCAAGTTGTCGAAGATAGCCTTGGTGAGTTTTTCGCCGAGAGCCGCGTCGATTTTGTCATTGGCAATGAGGATAGCCATGACGCTGACGGTTTGGATTTCCTCGTCGAAACCTTGATAGGTGCCTGCAGGAACGGTTGTCTTGGTGTAGAAAGGATATTTCTCGGAAAGTTTTTTGATTTGCTCGTCGCCGATGGGCAAGAGGCGAATCTTTTTTTGCGAGGCGATGTCTTGTACGGAGGCAGTGGGATAACCCGCCGTCACGAACGCCGCGTCAACGGTGCCGTCTTTGAGAGCGTAGGAACCCTCGCTGAAGGAAAGGAATTGTTCGTTTACGTCGTCATAGGTGATACCGTAAGCCTCAAGAATTTGGCGGGCGTTGGCTTCCGCGCCGGAACCTGCCGCACCGACTGCCACGCGTTTGCCTTTCAAGTCGTTGATACTTTTGATGCCCGAATCTTCACGGACGACAAATTGGCAAGTTTCGGGATAGAGCGAGGCGATGGCGTTGAGGTTTTCGACCTTGCCGGTATCTTTGAACATTTCCTCGCCGTTGACTGCGTAATAAGTTATGTCATTCTGAACGATTGCAAGCTCAACTTGTTTATCCTTGAGCATGTTGATATTGGCGACGGACGCGCCGGTAGATTGTGCGGAAGCATTCATGCCGTTTTTGTTCAAGACTTCGGCAATTGCTCCGCCGATAGGATAATAAGTGCCTGCCGTGCCGCCGGTTGCGATGTTGATAAATTGTTCTTTCTCTCCGCCGCCGCAACCCGCGACAGCAACCGCCAATGCCAATGCACAAACGGCAGTTACGACCCTCTTAAAAATTTTTGGCAACCTCATTTTGAAACACTCCTCTCGAAAAGTGC
>CAMVAG010000242.1 GCA_947165405.1 uncultured Selenomonadales bacterium | reverse complement strand
AAAAAGGTGCATTCAACTTGAACGGCAATGCTCCGCAAGTCAATGAAAATGTTCGACTCGTCAAAGGCCGGTTTAATGAAACTCTGCCCGAATTTGTCAAAGCTCACCCCGAACCGTGCGCGTTCATTCATGTCGATTGTGACTTGTACTCTTCGACGAAAACAATCTTTGACAACTTGAAAAATCAAATCGTTTCGGGCACGGTCATTGCCTTCGACGAATACTTCAACTATCCCGGCTGGCAAGAAGGCGAATACAAAGCTTTTATGGAATTTGTCGCCGAAAACAATTTGAAATTTGAATACATAGCTCGCACCGATTTGGAGCAAGTTGCAGTTAGAATAAAATAGAAAGGATACAAAATGAAAGTTGCAATAATCATGGGCAGCGACAGCGATTGGAACGTTATGAAAGCGGCAGTCGACACGCTGAAAAATTTTTCTGTCGAAGCGGAAGTGACGGTTGCCTCTGCTCATCGCACGCCGCAAAAACTTCATGACTTTGTTAAAAATTCTTCCGCGCAGATTTTCATAGCGGCGGCAGGCATGGCGGCTCACCTTGCGGGCGTCGTGGCAAGCTTGACAACAAAACCCGTTATCGGCGTCCCGATTAATTCCGAGCCGTTCAAAGGTTTGGATTCGCTTTTGAGCACGGTGCAAATGCCCGGCGGAATACCCGTCGCAACGGTGGCTGTCAACGGCGCAAAAAATGCCGCGCTCTTGGCAACGGAAATCCTCGCGCTTCAAGACGAAACACTTGCAAAAAAATTAATCTCTTATCGCGAACAAATGGCGGCAGAGATTGAACTCAAAGATAAACGACTCAAGGAGGTTTTATTATGAATACCAGAACACACGAAATTATTCGCGAGTACATCGGCGTATTGACGCACCAAGCCCTCAACCGCGAATTGACATGGACGACTGCCGTCGGCGACATGGAATATCGTTACATTATCAAAGAGTTGTTGCCCGACGGAAGCACGGGAAAAGATTTGCTGGGCGTTTCCTATCGTATGCGTTCTGTGGACAGCGTCGACCTCACGATTAACGGCGAAACTTTCCGCACGCGCAACAAGCCCATCATCGAGCGCGTCGGCATGCTCTTCCGTATCATCAACTACGAAAAGAAAGACAATGTCATAAGCGATAACACGATTCAGTTTATGCGCAAGTACGTTAATGAAAATCGTTAAGAGGTGATAAAATTGTCAACGGTGGTTATAAGCGGCGCGCAATGGGGTGACGAGGGCAAAGGCAAAATCGTCGACTACCTCGCGGCGCAAGCAGACACGGTTGTCAGATTTCAGGGCGGCTCCAATGCCGGTCACACAGTTTCCGTCGGCGGCGAGGAATATAAGCTTCGTCTCTTGCCGTCGGGCATTTTGTATAAGGGCACCACTTGCGTTATCGGCAACGGCGTTGTCGTCGACCCGCAATGCCTCCTTGAAGAAATTGATAACATGCAAAAGCGCGGCGTCGATACCTCCAACATAAAACTTTCCAATCGCGCTCATGTCGTCATGCCTTGGCACAAGCTCTTCGACGAACTCAACGAGGAACTTCGCGGCTCAAACAAAATCGGCACGACCAAACGCGGCATCGGTCCTTGTTATATCGATAAGGCTGACAGAATCGGTCTTCGCGTTTGCGATTTGATTGACCGCGAAGAATTTGCCAAAAAAGTTCGCGACGTGCTCAAGATTAAAAATTTGATTCTGGAAAAAGTTTACAATCATGCGCAACTTGACGCCGAAGAAATTATCCGCGAGTATGAAGGCTACGCAGAGAGGCTCCGTCCTTTTGTCTGCGATACGATTTCTCTGCTCAATGCTCAAATCGACGCGGGCAAAAAAATTCTCTTTGAGGGCGCGCAGGCCACAATGCTTGACATCGATTACGGCACTTATCCTTTTGTCACGAGCAGCCATCCAATCAGCGGCGGTGTAGGTATCGGTGCGGGCGTCGCTCCGAAAAAAATTGATAAGGTCGTCGGCGTCGTCAAGGCTTATTGCACGCGCGTCGGCGAAGGTCCTTTCCCGACCGAACAACTGAACGCTATCGGCGATAAACTTCGCGATGCGGGACACGAATTCGGAACCGTCACGGGTCGCCCGCGCAGGACGGGTTGGCTTGATGCTTGCGTCGTGAAATACGCGGGACAACTTAGCGGCACCGATTATATGGCGGTCACGCGCCTTGACATCCTCGACGGCTTCGACGAAATTAAAATGTGCACCGCTTACAAAATCGACGGCGAGGTTATCGACGAAATTCCCGCGAGCTTGAAAGTCTTGGCGAAAGTCGAGCCCGTCTACGAAACTTTTGCCGGTTGGAAGAGCGACATTTCAAAAATCCGCCGCTATGAAGACTTGCCCGCCAATGCAAAAAAATATCTTGAACGCATGGCGCAAGTCACGGGCATTAAGTTGGGGATTGTTAGCGTCGGCCCGAACAGAGACCAAACGATTGTCCTCGAAAAGATTTTCTGATTGAGTAAACGAATTTTTTCTGATAAAATGCCTCCTACTTCAAGGAGGTTTTTTTATGGCAAAAAATTTTCAGCAACAAACGACCGACGAAAACGAATTGATAAAGATTCGGCGCGAAAAACTTCAAGGCTTTGTCGATAAGGGCGTTGAACCGTTCGGAGCGCGTTACGAGGTCACGCACCACGCGGCGGACGTTCGCAAGGAATTCGGCGACATTGAGGGCGAAGTCGACGCGGGCGAAGTTTCAATCGCGGGAAGACTCATGGCGATTCGCGGACACGGCAAAGCTTCTTTCGCGACGCTGACCGATAAGAGCGGCTCAATCCAAATTTATTTCAAGCTTGATGTGCTCGGCGAAGAAAAATATTCCGAATTCAAACTTTTGGATATCGGCGACATAATCG
>CAMVAG010000241.1 GCA_947165405.1 uncultured Selenomonadales bacterium | reverse complement strand
ACTTGGAAAAAATTTTAACGGACGCCATTGCAATTAGGAATGTGGAATTAGGAATTAGGAATTAAAAAGCTAATCTCAATTCCTAATTCCCAATTGATAGAAGGGCGATAAAATGATAAAAGAAAAAGCGATTGAAACTTTGCAAATCGAGGCGGCGGCGATTGAAAATTTGATTCCGCGAATCGATGAAGAATTTATTGCGGCGGTCAAAAAAATTTTAAACTGTCGCGGACGTGTCGTCGTGACGGGCATGGGCAAATCGGGTCACGTCGGAAGAAAGATTGCGGCGACTCTTGCCTCGACCGGCACGCCGTCATTTTTCATGCACCCCGCCGAAGCTTATCACGGCGATTTGGGAATGCTCACCGAAAAGGATGTACTGATTGCCATATCGAACAGCGGCGAATCTTCCGAGATTGTGAATATCCTGCCCGTCGTGCGGCGAATCGGCACGGAGATTATCGCCATGAGCGGCAAGAGAAATTCCACGTTGGGAAAGAACTGCGATTATTTTATTGACATCGGCGTCGACCGCGAGGCTTGTCCGCTGGGCTTGGCACCGACTGCCTCGACGACCGCGACTTTGGCAATGGGCGACGCTTTGGCTATGGCTCTCATGGAAGAAAAAAATTTTACCTCGAACGACTTCGCGCTCTTCCATCCCGGCGGCGCACTCGGCAGAAAACTTTTGCTTAGCGTCGGCGACGTAATGCACAGCGGCGAGGATAATCCGATTGTCAAGGTTGGTGCCACAGCCAAGGACGCTCTCTTTGAAATGACTGCCAAAGGCTTGGGCGCGGTTTCCGTCGTCGACGAGCAAAATAAATTCGTCGGGCTTGTCACTGACGGGATTATTCGTCGCGCCTTAGAAAAAAATCGCAGCTTCATAGACGAGCCCGTCGAACACATCATGTTTAAAGAGCCGCTCATAATCAGCGCGGACAAATTGGCAACGGCGGCTTTATCGGTCATGGAAAAGCACAAGCCCCGCCCCGTAACCGTCTTGCCCGTCATCGACGAAAAAAATTTCCCCGTCGGCATGATTCACTTGACTGACTTACTAAGACAAGGTGTGGTGTAAATGAAAATTTCCGGCGACGCTATCGACAGAGCACGGCGCGTTAAGCTGATAATCTTTGACGTGGACGGCGTCTTGACTGACGGAGGAATTTATCACGGCGCGAACGGCGAACTTTTTAAATCGTTTCATTGCCGCGACGGTTTCGGGATAACGCTTGCTCATTCGTGCGGAATCAAGACGGCGATAATCACGGGACGAACTTCCTCAATGACTTCTTGGCGTGCCGCCGAATTGAAAATTTCTGCCGTCGTGCAAGGACAAATGAACAAGCGCGACGCTTACAAAAAAATCAAAGCGCAATTCAATTTGACGGACGAGGAAATTTGCTACGTTGCAGACGACGTGATTGACTTGCCTGTTTTTGTTCAAGTCGGTTTTCGTGCGGCGGTCGGCGACGCTTCCGAAGATGTCAAGGAGCGCGCTCATTTCGTGGCGAACAATTTCGGCGGGCGAGGTGCCGCCAGAGAAATTATAGAATTTATTTTGAAGTCAAAAGGATTTTGGCAGGGGATTATCGAACGCTACACTGCGCCCGAATTCGACGACAAAGAATTGACTGCGCTCAATCAATAGGAGGCTTTTATCGTGATTGAACTTTCCGGCTTGCGCAAATACGTACACGACGGAGCAGCGCGCCTTGAAGCTGACATAAAATTTATCGACATGCCCGTTGCCTGCCCCGCCGAAACAATTTATTTTGAAGTTGACGAGGACTGTGACTTTGTATTTTCAACCGATACTTACGATGCCTTCGTTCTTGTCGGATTGTATTTGGCGATGTACTATCATACCGATTTGCGCATTCACGGCAACATTTCCAAGAAGCTTTACAAAAATTTGACGTGGTATATTCAAAAAATTTTGTGCGACTTTTCGGACAAGCTCACGCCCGCAAAAATTTTTGTCGACGGTTTTGCTACGTTGATTCCTTCGGGCAATGTTATCGGCGCGGGAATTTCTTGCGGCGTCGATTCCTTCTCGACCATTTACGACCGCTTTGTCCGCGAAGACGACCCCGATTATAAAATCAATGCGCTGTTCATTTTTAACTGCGGCTCTCACGGCGGCTTCGGCGAGCCTCATACGCAAATCACTTTCAAAAGCCGAGTCAAACGCGCCCTTGCCGTTGCCGACGAATTGGATTTGCCGCTTGTCGTCGTCGATTCAAACCTCCATCAATTCCGCGACGAAGAAAATAAAAATACCGTCTTATTTTTAAGTTTTTATTCTTGCATGTTGAGTATGCAAAATATAATTCGGCGTTACTATTATTCGAGTGCCTGCAGTTATCAATCGATAAAAAAGTTCGGGCGCAAGCCTCGCCATTATGACTTGGCGATTTTCTGTGATTCTTATTTGTTGCCGCTGATTCAAACGGAGCGCACGGAATTGATAATCGACGGTTGCCAATATCGGCGCGTCGACAAGGTGAAAAATATTTCCGATTGGGACATTGCGCAAAAATATTTGAACGTTTGCTTGATTCAAAAGGGTGCGGACTCGACCAACTGCGGAAAATGTTCAAAGTGTTTGCGGACTTTGTTGACGCTGGAAATTTTGGGCAAGCTTGAAAATTTTTCCAATATCTTCGACGTTGAAGCATACAAGAAAGACGCCGACAATTACAAAGTTCACAGCCTTATGCACCTTGACGAAGAAATTTTCCTTAAAGAGAACGTCGACTTGGCGAACGAAATGAATTTCCCGATGCCGGTCAAACATAATTGCTACGTCCTCGACAACCGCGTTATGATTGTCGAACAATAAATTTTTCGGAGGAAGAAATGCTTTACAGAACGCTGATGTTGATGAGCAGAATAATACG
>CAMVAG010000240.1 GCA_947165405.1 uncultured Selenomonadales bacterium | reverse complement strand
TTATCATGCGCAGCGGCGAATATTCATTCCTGTAGTTGCTTGACAGCTTGGAAGCCGCCATAAATTTTTCTTTGTCAATTTCAAGGCTCCTGTCGATTAAAAAAATTTTCGGCGAGGCAAAACGCTCTTGCCGATAGAAAGTGTTGTCCGTGATGAAATTTTTGTTGTAAGCAAGCGTCTCGAAATAGCGCACGGTCATTCCGTAATTTCTCGTATGCATTATATCCAAGACCGCCCTTGAACGCAAAACACGATTCAAAACTTCAGTGTAAGAAAGAATGTGATTGAAATGCAAATCGTCAGAATTATTTAATCTGGCGGGGGGGGGATTATTAATATGGTTAATGTAAAAATCGCAGACAAAGCCCGCCGCTTTGAAAGTTTCATAAGCGCGAAGAATTTTTTCCACTCTGTTTTTCGCAGCACCGACGTAAAAAATATCGGTAGTTAATTCGGGTTGCTCGAAAGGCAAAACTGAATAAGGTCCTTCAAAATAAGTCAAGCCGTAATCCATGGCGTCGACCGGATTGTAAGTGAGCACACAATCGAAAGTGGAAAGAAATTCATTGGTACTTGCTCTGTCGATAAAAATCTTTTGGGCATTTTGATAATAATGAATCGGATTGGAAATCCAACACACCAATTTACAGCCGGGATAATTGGCGCGCAAGTGATTGAAAAAATTAAACGCACGGAATAAATTATAGTCGTTTGCAAAGAAAAAAAATACAACGGGATTGTTTGTCGGAAAATCTTTGGCAAAAGCTTGAGGAGAATTTATATCAAGTGCTTGAGAAAAAACTGCGGGATTATTTGCAGGACGATAGGGCTTGAAGTTGAGAATCATACCTCTATTCGTCTTGGCAAAATCAAAATTCATAATGCGAAAATTGCTTAGAGCAAACGCGTCATTAAATAAAACTCCGGAAACACCGTCGGGAGCCGGCTTCCAAAATAAAAGGAAGTTAAATTTTTTGTAAGACATTTATTGCAATCCTCCTGTGTCAAACAAGCTAAAGGCGTCGAGAAAAATCTCAACGCCTTAAAAATTTTTATCGGTCGATTATTTTTTTTCGATTTCGATTTCTTGTTTTTCAGCCAAGCGGGCTTCGACTTCCTTTTCCAATTCGGCTTCCTTGTAAGCTTCGAGGTTCTTGTCCTTTTGAAGGACTTCGTCATCTTTGGATTGCGGCTTTTCAATCGGGAACGTGATAACCTTCAAAGCCTTAATCGTCTTCCACGCGCCGACCTCCAAAAGAGTTGCATCGCGCAGTTCGCTTTCGTTGGCGCATTTGTGCCACTTGCCCTCGTCGTCTTGGAAGTACATTTCGAATTCAAGTTGGAAGTGTTTTTCGTCGGCGTACTTGACGTGGAATTTGCCCGCGCTGTATTTGAGCCCGCGCTCCTCGTATTTTTTTATCATATCGTCGAGGCGCGGTGAGACAACGTCGGAAATTTTTTCAAGTGTCATATCGGGGCGGAACAAGTCAACGAAGAAATTTTTGACAGCCTCAACCAATTCGCCGACCTTTTCGATTTTATTTTCCAATGCCATTTCAATTCACCTCGCTCAAACGGTAAGCTCAAGTTCTTTCTCGTAACGGGCGGTAACGTCGCTCTCTTTGGTTGTCAAGCCTTCCTTAGCCCAAGCGGGCACTTCGGATTCGTCAATTTCGCGGACGGTGGTCTTTTCAACCCATTTGCCGTTCTCTTTGTAGTAGAGGCGATGAACGAGACGCAAGATGTTGCCTTCGACGCTGGAGAAAAGTTTTGCAGCGTAATCGACAATGCCCGTTTCTTTGAGCGCGTCTTGAAGTTTCGGCAGGAATTCTTTAAGCCAACCTTCAATCTCGTCCCATTTAGTCACGACCAGATAGCCGACAACACCTATTGCAAGCAAAGCAGGAATCATTTTTTTTACCTCCCAAATTAAAACTTTGAACGTATTTTAAACCAAAAACTTTTTGCAGGCAAGTTTAATTTTCCAGAGGGTCTGCGCCGTATTTGTTCCAACCGACTTGCCCCGCCGCGCAGAAAAGATAAATCGAGAAAATCATTCCGACGACGGGAACGATAGCGAGGATTGAAAACCAACCGCTCTTGCCCAAGTCGTGCAGGCGGCGAATCATCAGCATGAAATTTCCTGCGCCGGCCGCCACTGCCCAAATTAAAGTTATCACTTTAACCAAAGCACCGTTCGGGTCGCCCGTCAAGAACGTCGCCATTGAGGAAGTCACGAACGTCGAAAGCCCGGCAATCAACGCCAAAATTATCATGTACTTGAGATAAGCCAGACGATTGAGCCGACCTTCCGTCACGTAAATTTCTTTTAACATCGACATGAAAAATTTTCACCTTCCGAAGTCAATATTGATTCGCGAGAGGATCTTCACCGTATCTGTTATATCCTTGCGTGCCGGGCATGAACCAAAGATACAGCAAGAAAAGCAGATTGACCAGAGGAACAAGCAAGAGGAGCATAAACCAGCCGCTCTTGTTGAGGTCGTGCAGGCGACGGATTCCGAGCATGATGCCGCCGATACTCGTAATCAACGATATAATTCCGCCCGGCACCTTGACCAAAATACTTTCAGGATTGCCCGTGATAAAGCCGCCGATAAAGCCGACCACAAACGCAATCACTGCCGAAACCAAAACCAAGATGAGGTAATACTTGAAATAACGCAGACGATTCAGCCGACCTTCCGTCGTATAAATCTCATTGATAAGTTCCATAAAAAAATCTCCCTTCGGTCGATTTTAACTTTCAAGAAAATTTTCCGGAGCGTGTTGGTAAATTAAAAATTAGCGGTTGGTGAAAGCCCGGCCGTCATGGATGACGGCCGCCCGCGTTAAAAACAGGGATGTTTTTACAGCGGGACGAACGCCCTTTTCTTTTGCTACTTTTCTTTTGGGCGC
>CAMVAG010000239.1 GCA_947165405.1 uncultured Selenomonadales bacterium | reverse complement strand
AAAAAAGAGCCCGTCTTTTGACAAGCTCTTGAAAAAATTTTTTTAATCGACAACAGCACGGGCAAAAGCCTTCATGTGCTGAATCGTGTTATATTCACCCGTAAAATTTTCCGTCATGATAACGAGCACGGCGTCGCCGGCGTCGCTGTAGATAATTCCTCCGTCGTCATAAAGTCCGTCAAGTGCGCCCGTCTTGTGAGCAATTTGTTTGTCGGGCAAGGCGGCAGGGAAACAATCGGTATCTGTCTGCTTGACGAGGAAATCAATCATAATTTTATCGTATTCTTCGCTGACGCATTCGTAATTATAAAGCCGCGTGAAAAAATTTCCCAAGTCGCGCACGGAAGAAAAATTTTCTCGCCCTGCAGCTATCGCGTCGAAGTCCATCATCTTGCGCCGCAAAATCGTATCGCTATAACCGCGGCTTTGAATATATTCGTTAATCGCGGACATCCCCACGCGGTCGATAACCATGTTCGTGGCGGTGTTGTCGCTGTGCGTTATCATCAGCTCCATAACCTCACGCAAAGTCAATTCGGTGCCGGAAGAATAGCCTGCCAAAATTCCCGAGCCTCCGACTTTATCACTGTCCCTTAGTATCAAAGTTTCATCGATATTAATTTCGCCCCGGTTGGCTTTTTCCATGACTGCTGCCAAAATAAAAACTTTAATCATGCTTGCAGAACGCATCGGCTTGGAATTATAAATGAAAGTCTCGGAAGATTTTTGCGGATAAGTCAAATAAACTGCGTATTCGGTGCCGTCGTTTAGGTATTGAGCGATCTTCGCGGGCGTATCATCGAAGAGAGATTGCTCCTCGACTGCAGGAAAATTTTTTTGTTCCGGGGGCAGTTTTTCTTCACCGACGTAAACCGAAATTAAAATTACAACGATTGCTGTCAATGCGATAAAAAATTTACGTAACATTTTTTCTCCTGTTGATAAAGTTTTGAAAGACGGTTTTGACAATCAGGAATGCTTTGCGAATTTAATTCCCCATTCCCAATTCCCAATAAAAAATAGAGCCCGTCTTCTGACGAACCCTCGAAGATTGTTAAGCCGGAATTGCGTTTACTTTCAGCGCGAGCTTGGATTTTTTGCGGGCGGCGGCGTTTTTGTGAATCGTGTTGTTTGCAGCCGCTTGGTCGATTGCCTTGTGAGCTGCCGGCAAAAGTTTTTTGGCCTCTGCCGCGTCTCCTGCCGCTATCGCCGCAAGCACGAGCTTTTGAGCTTTCTTCATGCGCGTTTTTTCAAAGACATTGCGGGCGCGGCGTTTGGCGTCGACCTTCATGCTCTTAATCGATGATTTGATGTTCGGCAAGCGAAAAACCTCCTTATAAAATTTTTTACAGCTGTGGAAGTTTATCACAGCGCGTTTCAAATTGCAAGCGGGGAAATTATATCGGCGTCGGTGAAGTTGACGGGCGCGAGGAACAAATACATTGCCACTATCGTCAACGCGACGAACAATCCCGCGAAGACATTGCGCTTGAAGCGAAAATCTTTTTGCAAGTCTGCGGATTCCTCTGCGCGGGCTTTTCTGAAGAAAAATATCATCGCCGCCAAAAGTAAGAGCTCAATCGTTGCCGTCAATGCGATTTTATCTTTGTGCCAAATTTTAAAACGTGCCTGCATGAATTTTTCTCCGCCGCGAATCAAAACGGGTGTCAGGTGCCACTTGAGGACTTTGCCGTCGGCGGAAATTTCGTCGGCATTATTTTTTTCGGCAGGGTGCGGCAATTCAATCGTCACGTCAAATTCGACACCGCTGAACGCGCTTTGAGCCATGAATTCGGCTTCGGGAGGAATATTTGCGGGCGGGCTCTTCCAATAAAAATCAAAATCGTATTCGTCGAAGAACCAACTCTTGTGTCGTGAAACGCCTTTGTTTTTTCCGGCGTTCGCCTTGTATAAATCGCCCGAAGATTTTGCGAAAGTTTCAATGTCGGGATAATCGAACGCAAATTTGTAACCTTGCAGGTCGCCCTCGATAACGACTTCGGCTTTCACGTCGGGATTGCGTTTTTCGAGGTCGTCTTTCCAATTTTCAATCTGCCGAATCACAAGCGCGTTGCCGATTAATTTTACACGTTGAACGACTGCGCCGTCGTCGGTGATTATCGTATCGAATTTCGCTTGGAAGCAGCCCGCGCAGATTGTGCCGAAAAAAATTATCGCGGCGATAAAAAATTTTTTCATGATTCAAATTTTGCTTTCTCCAACTTTATCGAAGGTATCCAAAATTTCTTTGTCGGGTTCGCTGTCGAATTTGCTGACGAGATAAATTGCAATCAGCGAGAATATGAAGCCGGGAACAATTTCATAAAGCCCGAAGAGTGCAAATTGTTTCCAAGCCAAAACCGTGACACCGCCGACGATTATTCCGGCAATGACGCCGCGACGAGTCGTCCTCTTCCAAAACAAACTCATAAGCAGAGCAGGGCCGAACGCCGCGCCGAAACCTGCCCAAGCATAAGCGACCATGTCGAGGATAAAGCTGTCGGGGTTGAAGCCGAGAAAGACGGCGATTGAGGCGATAATCAAAACGGAGGCGCGGGAAATCCAAACGAGTTCCGCTTGGTCGGCGTCTTTGCGAAGGAGCGTCTTATAAAAATCTTGTGCGAAGGCAGAGGCGGCGACCAAAAGTTGAGACGAGGCAGTCGACATGATAGCCGCGAGCACCGCGCTCAAAAGAAGCCCTGCGATTATCGGCGGGAAAAGTTGATTCGTCATGAGCAGGAAGACCGTTTCGGCGTTCGTGCCTTCAAGTGTTTCAGTCAAGTAGACCGTGCCGACCATGCCGATTGCCACCGCCGCCGCCAAAGACAAGATGACCCAAGTCATTGCGATTCGCGTTGCTTGCGGAAGTTCTTTCGTCGACTTAATCGCCATGAATCTTACCAAAATGTGCGGCTGACCGAAATA
>CAMVAG010000238.1 GCA_947165405.1 uncultured Selenomonadales bacterium | reverse complement strand
AATCATTAACGGAAAAATTTTGCGGAGCGATGAAATTCATACCGCCAATCATTTCAACTTCAATGAGATTCAACTTAAAGAGGAACGCGAAAAAATTTTATGGACGGAACGAAATCCCGATAAAGCCGAAGCTCTTTTTAAGCTGGAGGATCATTATCTTTTGTACGGGCGAATCGGTATCGTCGGCTTGGAGTATTCCGAAAACTTCAGACGGTTTTTTTCGCTGTTCAATTGCGACTACGATAAAATTTCCTGCGCGCTGTTGGTCATGGGCGATTATTTTCAAGTCGACGGCAACGGTTGGCGGTATCAGCTCGGCTCGACGCGACCTCAATCTTGGCAAAATCTTTTTCACAAGAGCGCATCGACGCGAGGCTTTGAAGGAACGAAAGAAATTTTGGATAAACTTTTGAGCAGCGTGAAATTTTTTTCGGACGAATACCTGCAAAAAATTATTGGCGAGTACCTTGCCGCCTGCGAAGATAAATCCGAATTTGATTGGCAATATTATTTCATCAAGTATAAAGATTTTCGTCCGACGCGCTACGGAAAATATTGGTGGCACGATTTTGTAAACGAGCCGTATTGTTTTGCCGCGTTGTGGACGGAACAAAAAATGTCCGCCAATTCCTATCAGCCGTTCTTGAAGGCGGTCGAGTACGGCGGAGAAATTTCGCGAGAGTATTTGGGCTTGCGATTAATCTTCGGCGATTTTTACGTCGAGTGCGAAAATGATTCTTACGTTCTCAAAAATCTTGATACGGACGCGGAAGAAGACCGCTTGATGATAAATCAGAACAGCAGCGGCATTGACACGGAGGATAGAATAAAGAAGTTCAAAGCTTGGATAAAAAATTTTTTGGAGTGATTGAATTGAAATATGAAGCGGTTATCGGTTTGGAAATTCACAGCGAATTGAAAACTGCCACGAAAATTTTTTGCGGTTGTGCCACGACTTTCGGCGCGGAACAAAATACTCACACTTGCCCCGTATGCTTGGGCTTGCCGGGCGTTTTGCCGACGATTAATCGGCGCGTCGTTGAGTTCGCGATTAAAGCCGGGCTTGCCACAAACTGCAAAATCAACAAGTACAGCAAATTCGACAGGAAAAATTATTATTATCCCGACCTGCCGAAGAATTGGCAGACCTCGCAATACGATTTGCCGATTGCTTACGAAGGGCACGTGGAGATTGACGTTGACGGCGAAAAAAAAATCGTCCGCCTCACACGCATTCACATGGAGGAGGACGCCGGCAAGCTCGTCCACAGCGGCACGACGATTAAAGATTCGGCAAGCTCGAACGTAGATTATAATCGCACGGGCGTTCCGCTGATTGAAATCGTCAGCGAACCCGACATGCATTCCGCCGCCGAAGCCCGCGCTTACATGGAAAAAATCAAATCGATTCTCGAATACATCGACGTTTCAAATTGCCGCATGGAAGAGGGGAACCTCCGCGCCGATATAAATGTTTCCTTGCGCCCCGCCGGCAGTGACAAGCTCGGCACGCGCACCGAAATGAAAAATATCAATTCGTTCAAGGCTCTCGAAGACGCGATTAACTACGAAATCGAACGGCAAGCGGAAGTTCTCGACGACGGCGGCGAAATTATTCAAGAGACGCGCACTTGGAATCCCGAAAAAGGAATTACTCAACCAATGCGCTCGAAGGAAGACGCTCACGATTATCGCTACATGCCCGAACCCGACCTGCCTCCGATTGTCACGACCGACGAGGAGATTGAGGCTTTCAGGAAGTCTTTGCCCGAATTGCCCGACGCTCGCCGCCAACGCTTGATAAAAAATTTCGGGTTAAGCGAATACGACGCGGGCATTATCACAAGCTCACGGGCTATGGCGGAATATTTTGACGCGGTTGTAAATTTCGGAGCCGACGCGAAAGCCGCCGCGAATTGGATTATGGGTGACCTGTCCAAAAATCTCAACGCGGACGGTTTGACGATTGAAAGTTCGCCCGTCGACGCAAAACGCCTCGCCGAAATGATTCAGCTCATCGCCAAAGGGACTATCAGCGGCAAAATCGCAAAGACCGTCTTCGCCGAAATGTGGAAGTCGCCCGACGCGCCCGAAAAAATCGTCAAGGACAAAGGGCTTGTGCAAATCACGGACACCGGCGCGATTGAAGGCGTCATTGACGAAGTCATTGCAAAAAATCCCAAAGCTGTCGAGGAATATCGCGGCGGAAAGAAAAAAGCACTCGGCGCGCTCGTCGGTCAAGTCATGAAGCTCACCAAAGGCAAAGCCAATCCTCAACTCGTCAATCAGTTGCTTGCAAAAAAATTGGAGGCGTAAAATTTGAGCGCAAAAGAATTTATCAAAATGATTGCGGACGTTCACGCGGAAAGATTCGACGCGCATTTGGCGGAACTCGCAAATAAAAAAACGCCGTGCGGAATTTTTTTCGGCTTCGAAGTCGTGCCGCGTGACGTGATTGATAAAGTTCAATGGCTCCGCAAGCGCGGAATAAATTTTTCTTGCGTCATCGTTTTGGCCGACGTTCAAGCTGACGCGCTGAAAAAATTTGTTGACGTGCCCGTCATCACCCTTGAAGATTTCCCGCGCTTCGGAGAAAAAAATTTTCCGACCAAGCCGCAAGAAATTTTTTTGATGACGCTCCAAAATCTTGCGTTCACGGATTATTTTTCTCGTCACGGCATGGAAGTTTTAACTCACTCCGACGACGGAATTTTTTTCTTCATGATGACGCACTTGCCAGAACTTTACGGCGTTTACGAAATGCTCGGTAGCGACGAATCCAAAAAAGTTTTTCGCGCGGCGATTAAAGGACGGCTCACGGGAAAAATTTTTGATTATCGTTTTGCTTCGGAGCCGCAATATTTTTTGGAAGGATTCACGCCTGCGGCGGGCGACATTGCAATCGACGGCGGGGCTTTCGACGGAGCGACGGCTTTAAGTTTTGCCAAACGCGGCGCGAAAGTTTTTGC
>CAMVAG010000237.1 GCA_947165405.1 uncultured Selenomonadales bacterium | reverse complement strand
CTCTCGGCTCGATTGTCTTGGGGACGATTCTCGGCTTTGTTTTCTGCATGATAAAGCGCAGCAAAATCCTCTTCCTTTCAAAAATGATGACGGCGTTCATAGCTTTGATAAGCGGGTTGCCAATCGTCTTGACGCTGATGATTTGCTTTTACGTCGTCTTTTCCGACACGAGCTTAAATGAAATTATCGTCGCGATAATCGCCTTTGCAATCGATTTCGGCTGCTACTTCGCGATAATTTTGAACAGCGGCATTGAGAGCGTCGCCGCAGGAGAAATTGAGGCGGCTCAATCTTTGGGCATGAGCAATTTGCAAATTTCCAAGACAATTATATTTCCGCAAGCCGTCCAAAAAACTTTCGGCGTGTACAAGCGGCAGGTCATTTCAATAATAAAGGCAACTTCGGTTGTCGGCTACATTGCGGTTCAAGACTTGACAAAGGTTTCCGACATTATCCGAGCCGGAACTTACGAGGCATTTTTCTCATTGATTTTTACGGCGGCGATTTATTTTTTGATAGCGCGGCTTTGTATTTGGATTTTGAATCGAGCAGACGCTCTGCTTAATCGGAGGAAAAGAAATGTCGAGCAGTGAAATTTTGCTTGAGGTTCGGCACTTGAGCAAAAAATTTGCGGACAGCGAGCCGCTGAAAGATGTTAATTGCTCTGTTCGGCGCGGCGAAGTGATTTCGATAATCGGACCGAGCGGCACGGGCAAATCAACTTTTTTGCGTTGCATTAACAGACTTGAAAAGCCGAGCGGCGGGCAAATTTTTTTTCGCGGCGAAGAAATTACGGACGAGCCCGGCAAAATCCGTCGCCTGCGCCAAAAAATCGGCATGGTTTTTCAATCGTTCAATCTCTTTTCAAACATGAACGTTTTGGAAAATATAATAACCGCGCCGATGTTGCTGAAAAAATTTAATCGAGCCGACGCGACGGAAAAGGCGATGCGCTTGCTTGAAACGGTCGAGCTCAAGCAGAAGGCGGCAAATTATCCTGACGAACTTTCGGGCGGGCAAAAGCAACGAATCGCGATAGTGCGGACTTTGGCGATGGAGCCGGAGATAATTCTGTTCGACGAGCCGCACACGAGATGAGATTTGCGCAAAACGTGAGCGACAGAATTTTTTTCATGAACAACGGAATAATTTATGAGGAAGGCACGCCGCAAAAAATTTTCACTGCGCCCGAAAAAGACGCCACAAAAATTTTCATACAGCGTTTGAAGACTTACGAGAAAGTTTTCGACAACGCGCAAATAAATTTGCTTGAAGTGCAGAGCGAGCTTGAAGCCTTCGCCCGCAAACAATTCATGAGCGGTCGTCAAAGCATGACGCTGCAACTTATCTTTGAAGAGTTGATTCACGAATCTTTGCTTAAGCGCGGCGACGAAATTTTTCCCGTTGAAATGAAAATTTTTTACAACGACGCGCAGGCGGAATGCGAAATTAAAATCGTCACCGGCGGCAAAAAAAATAATCCGCTTGAGGATATTGACGAAATTTCCGGAGCCATAATCAAAGGGTTGATTCAATCGGCGGAATTTAAATTCGACGGCAAAAATATTTTGATTCTCAAGGTAAAATGAGGAGACGCAACCTTGAAAAAATTTTTTGGGAGATAAAACATGGAGACTTTAAAAGTTGAAGCGATTGTTTTAAAGACGACGGACTTCGGTGACGCCGACAGGGTTGTCACGCTTTTCACGAAAGAATTCGGAAAGCTTGAGGCAAATGCTTACGGCTGCAGACGAGCGCGCAGTCCTCTTTCCGGCGCGTTGCAAATGTTTAATCACATTTCGGCGCAAGTCGTTCGCGGCGCAAAGGTCGATACGATTCGCGAAGCGGACATCATTAATTTCTACGACGCTTTGACAAAAGATTTGGAGCGGCTGGCTTATGCCTCGCTGTTCTTTGAAATTGTCAATCGCATGACTTTCCCGAACGAAAGAGACCGTGAGACATTTGACTTGCTTATAAAAACTCTTCCCCTCCTCAACAAACGAAACCCGCGAATCGCCGCGCTTATCGGTGTTTGCAAATTTATGGAGACAAGCGGCGTGCAGTTGAATTTTATCGAGTGCATTCATTGTGGCAAGGAGATTGAAGGCAATGCGGCTATCAGCATTCTTGACGGCGGCGCGGTTTGTTTGGATTGCGTCGATTTCGCCGAAGGTTGCCGACCTTATCCCGAAGGCATGCGAAAGGTTTTTGAAATGTTGCTCGGCTTCGATTGGCGCGACGAGGCAAAATTGACTTTCAACACCCGGCAACTCAACGCGGCAGAAAAATTTTTTATCGAATACGTTCAATTCATTCTCGGCGGCGATTTAAAGTCCGTGAACTTCATTCGTGAGTTCCTCGATAAGCCGGCTTGAAAATTTTCTGAAGCTGTAGTAGAATTTTGCACAGGCAGTTGATGAGCCGGCTCTCCTCTCGCATGAGAGGGGGTGATGTCATGGATAACTACAAATGGTTGATGCTCGTGCTCAGCTTGATTCAAATAATCTTGGCATTGCTCACGTTCCTGAAGTAATTTAGAAACGAAAAAAGCCGCATCTGCGGACACGACCTTCTTCAAACATCACGTTTATCAAGAGAGGGGCGTCGACGCCGCGAAACATCGACTGCCTTTAAAATTGTCTCTTTGATAGCGCGAATCATATCACACGCTTAAAAATTTTTCAAGAAATTATTTTTTCCCGAAGTCTCGATTCATATCTACAAACTCAATCAGTTCATCGACGCTGTAACATTCAATGACGGTCTCGGCAGTTTCTTTAAGAAGCTGTTGCAGCTTATGAAAATCTTCGTTCGGCGGGAAAGGTTCTTCGCCATTTATGACGGCGGTCAATTCAATTAGGAATGAGGAATTAGCTTTCAGCTGTCAGCTGTCAGCTTTCAGGAAGGTGAAAGTCTGAAACCTGAAAGCTGAAAGCTCTAAGCTGAAAGCTGAAAGTAGGAATTAAATTCGCAAATCATTCCT
>CAMVAG010000236.1 GCA_947165405.1 uncultured Selenomonadales bacterium | reverse complement strand
CGCGCCAAAAAATATCGTTCGTTTTCGACGAGGACGCGGTCGGGAAAATCTTTATCGAGGAACAAATTATTCGGCAACTCAACCGGCTCACGGAAGTACAAATAACTTGCTCCTTTCATCAAAGTCAGGCGGTGCATACTGTTTATATGATGCCCTGCCTCCTTCAAAATCTGATACGGATAAAGTTCGGCGAGGCATTGCATCAGCGCGACGTACCGATTTTTTTCATTGGCAAAGGGACCGTGACGAGTGCCTCCCAAAACGAAAAACAAATTCCCGAAAACTTGCGGCTCGGTTCGTCCGTGATTGGCTGCGTGCGGCAAGACGACTGAAGAATTTTTCGGCGCGTCGACCTCCATTGCGTCGAGTGCCGCGAGCATTTCCTCAATCGTCTGATTCATGTGCAAGACCGGCTTTGATTTTAATGAGGAATTGGGAATTAGGAATGAGGAATTTTTTACGGGATAAAGCGGTTCGTAAAGTTCAATGCGCATTTGCGGGCGGCGAACATCTGCGCGGCTGAAGATGAACTTTATCGCTTTGAGAATTTGTTGCGGCGTGCGGTTTGTTTCCAGATAAATTATCGACGCGATTTTTTTCGGACAGACCATTTCGATTGTGTTCGTTCGCAAGAAAAGTATTCGCGTCGGGTCGGTCGAGCACAAGCTGTTAATCGTGTCGGGGAATTCGGCGTAGAGGCACTTGACCGCGATAAAAAAAAGTTCTTGCCAAGAATGCACCGGCACTCGCTCTTCAAAATAAATCAACGCAGCGGGCATCTCGGTTTCTTTTATCTCTTGCGACTTCGCTGCCAAGTCGAGGATTCTTCCTGTCGGCAAAAGTCTCACTCCTCTTCAAGTTCTTTTCATAATCATTATAATCAATCGCTTAAAGAATTGCAAAAAAATTTTTTGTCATGTATCATAGGCGCGAAAAATTTTTTGGGAGGAAAAATTTATGATAAGCAAAGGAATAATTTTGGCGGGCGGGAGCGGCACGCGCCTCTATCCGCTGACGGAAGTCGTTTCGAAACAATTAATGCCGGTCTTCGACAAGCCGATGATTTATTATCCGCTGTCGACGTTGATGCTTGCGGGCATTCGGGAAGTTTTAATCATCACGACGCCGCAAGACAATCATTTGTTTCAAGCACTGCTCGGCGACGGAACTCAACTCGGCTTGAAAATTTCTTACGCCGTCCAGCCCAAGCCCGAAGGTTTGGCGCAAGCATTTCTTATCGGTGAGGAATTTATCGGCGGCGAAGGTTGCGCGTTGGTTTTGGGCGACAATATTTTTTACGGCTCGGACTTTGCAAAACTGGTTCAACGTGCGGCGGCTCACGACAAGGGCGCGACCGTCTTTGCTTACTACGTCAACGACCCGCAAAATTATGGCGTCGTCGAATTCAATCGCGAAACCGGGCAAGCCGTCAGCCTCGAAGAGAAACCAAAAGAACCCCGCTCGAATTATGCCGTGACGGGGCTCTACTTCTACGATAAAAATATTGTCGACGTTGCCAAGTCGATTAAACCTTCGGCTCGCGGCGAACTTGAAATCACCGACGTGAATAAAATTTATTTGGAACGCGGCTCGTTGCGTGTTGAGAAAATGCGGCGCGGTTATGCTTGGCTCGATACCGGCACTCACGAATCACTTTTGCAGGCGGGCTCCTTCGTCCACACAATCCAGACGCGGCAGGGCTTGAAAATTTCTTGCATTGAGGAAATTGCTTACCGCATGAATTACATTGACGAGGAGCAGCTTTTGAAACTTGCCGAGCCGCTTGCCAAAAACGAATACGGAAAATATTTGCAACGCCTCGCACGGCACGGAAAATAATTTCAAAAAAATTTTCCCCATCCAAAATCGGACGGGGATTTTTTTTTGCTTGTAAAATTTTAAAAGACAGCTTCAATCGTGCCGATAACTTCGCCGCGATGATTTTTCAACACGGGCGGGAAAATTTTATCAAGCTCTGCCGCTTCGTCTTTGGTAAGCAAGTCCAAATGTTTCAGCACGGCGATTGTCATGGGCGTGACTGCCGAAAAATCTCCGTCCTCAATCTTGAACGTAATGCCCAAGTCGCCGTCCTTGACCGCCAAGCAATAGACCGCGTCGCTCCCGATTTTGGCAATGATTCTTCCGCCAGTGACTTCAGAGACTGCCAAATCAATTCGACCGTTGCCCGAAAGCACTTGAGGATATTTGCTCATGGCGTCACGAATTTTTTTCGCCGCGTCTTCGTATTCGCCCCAATCGCCTTTTTCCGGCGTGGAAAGTCTTGCATAGGCAAGCGACATGTTGTAAATCGGAAGATAGAACACGGGCACGCCGCAGCCGTCAATTCCGATTTCCAATTTGTCTTCGGGCATGCGCGAGGCAAAAGCCACATGCTTGAAGATAATTTTTTGCGCTTCGTGCGTCGGGCGAATGTAACCTTCGTAGGGAATGCCGAGCATCATTGACAGCGCGATTATCTGTGAATGTTTTCCGGAGCAGGGATTGTGAACGGGCAAAACTTTTTCACCCGCCGCGATAATTTTTTTGAACGCCTTGCCGCTCATGGGGCGAACGACGCCGCAATCCAAAACAGATTCGTCGAGACCGAGCTTTGACAAAATTCCTCTGACAAGCGCAACGTGATTTTCCTCGCCGCTGTGGCTTGAGACCAACAAGGCAAGTTCCTCGTCGGTTATCGAATATTTTTCAAGCCCGCCGTTTTTCACGAAGGGCAAAGCTTGAAAAGGTTTCGCCGCCGAACGCCAAAACATCGGCAAATGCGCATTGCCGATTGACGAAACGACCTCGCCTTTGCAATTCACCGCCGCCATGTCTCCGCGATGAATGTTTTCGACGTGACCGGCGCGGGTGTAATGCAATACGACTTCACTCATAAAAATTCCTCCTTAGGACGTGTGTTAAATCGAAAAGCAGCGGGTGGCTTGAACCCGGCCGTCACGGATGACGGCCGCCGGCGATATGAACAG
>CAMVAG010000235.1 GCA_947165405.1 uncultured Selenomonadales bacterium | reverse complement strand
TTCATTTTTCTTGCCGCTTTTATTCGCCATCTTTAATTTACCAACACACCCTAGGAATTAGGAATGGGGAATGAAAAAATTTTTTATCTTTGTCCCAAGTAGTGATTGACGAATTGTTGAGCCGTGCGCCCGTTGCGTCCCGAATGCGACATTTCCCAGCGCAAGCCCTCAAGCCGCAATGTTTCCGCATCAAGTTCGACGCCGCGACGTTTCAACATGCTGCGAATAATTTCAAGATACTCTGCCTGCGTCGGCGCGTAGTAGTGAATTATCAAGCCGAAGCGGTCGGATAAGGAAATTGTTTCGTTCGCGCTGTCGTCACGATAAAGTTCGTCGTGGTCGTCGCCTCTGTCGCGCCAAGTCTCTCGAATCAAATGCCTCCGATTGCTCGTCGCGTAGATTAAAACATTTTCGGGACGCGATTCGACGCCGCCCTCAATCGCCGACTTCAGATATTTATATTCCGCCTCCGACTCCTCGAAAGATAAATCGTCCAAGAAAATTATAAAACGCTTGCTTAAAAATTTTCGCAACGTCTCCATTAAATCGGGCAGTGATTTTAATTGCGGCTTTGTGATTTGAACGAGGCGCAGTCCTTGCTGATAATATTCGTTGACCAAAGCTTTGACGCCCGAAGATTTTCCGGTGCCGCGTGCCCCGACAAGCAAAACATTGTTGGCGGGCTTGCCTTCGACAAAAGCGGTCGTGTTGCCTTTGAGAAGTTCCTTTTGGTGAACGTAGCCGATTAAATCTTCAAGGCGAATCGTTTCAAAGTGGCGAACGCCGACAAGCTCGTTATCCCAGCGGAAGGCGCGGTAAGTGGCAATGTCGCCGTAGCCGAAGCGTCGCCAGTGTTCGATAAAAGCGGCGGCAATTTCGTTCGCGTCGAAAAGATTTTCCAAGTGCCTCATAAGTTCGTTAAACGCCTCGTCCGAATTTTTGACGGTCGGCTTGTAGAGGCTCAAGATTTTTAAATCGCTCCAAAGTTCGCCGCGCAATATCGGCAACAAAATTTCCATGTCGTGAATAAAAATTTCGCGGAGGCTCTCGCCGATTTTCCCGCCGTTCGTTTCAAGCGTCGTCGAAATCAAATTCGGCTCGTGCGCCAAAAGATAAATCAAGTATGCCCGATAAAGATTGCCGCTCAAGCCGAGCCGTTCCGCACGTTCGACAAGCAGCGAAGCAATTTCAAATTTGTCAGCCGCGCCGTCGAAAATTTTTTCGTCAAGCAGATTGCGGCAAACGATTAATCCTTGCAAGTTCATTTTAAAATCCTTTCCTCATCTAAAATTTTTCCGTCGACGGTTTGAGCCGTCAATTTTATTTCCGCAGCGTCAATTTCAAGCGCGATGAAACTTTCGGGCTCCTCGTGCAGATTTTCAAACGTCACATCGTCAATCGCGGAAGGCGGCTCAACATATTTTTGGTCGCCGGCTCTTCCGCACAAAATGTAAGTCGTGCCCCGCGCAGATTTTTTTCGAGCAAAAATTTTTCCGCGATTGCGATAGGTGTGCAAGTGACCCGTGAAAACCAAATCAATCTCAAGCTCGTCGAACAGCTCCAAAAATTTTTCGGCAATGTCGTTGAACGTGTCCTGCGCGTAGTCGTAAATGTCCTTGTGCATGAAAACAATCTTCCACGGGCGATTGGCATTGGCGGCGTCGCGTCTGAACCAAAATTCCTGCGCGGACTGCAAGCCGGGATTGAGCGCGTCGAGTTCGGCAAATTGCGTGTTCAAAATAAAAAAGTGAGCCGCGCCGTAGTCAAAGGAATAAAAATATTTTTCAAAGTGCTTGGCGTTGTTGGGCGGCAAGTCGAATTGATTCAGGTAGCCCGTCGGCAAAGCATTAAACCAATCGACGCCGTAGCATTCGTGATTGCCCATGACCGGCACGAAAATTTTTCCATCCAAAAGTTTTGCGGCAGCGAGGTGCCAAGCCCGCCATTGATAATCCGCCTCGCCGTTGTCGACCAAATCCCCCACGACCGTGACAAGCTCCGCGTCGGGGAATTTTTTTTGCGCAGTGTCAGCCGTCCGTTGCCAAACTTCATAATGCTCGCATTGAGAATCCGCGAAGATTATCATTTGAAATTTCCCGTCGCCCGAAGTCCTCAAGTCTTGCCAAGAAGTCGCCCGCTCGCCCGAAACGATTCGGAACTTGTAAAGACTTTCGGGCTTGAGATTTTTCAACGCGCATGAACAAATTAAATCGCGCCGATTGACTTCCGCGAAATGAGCCGCCTCCTCGCCGACAAGTTGCCACTCCAACAAAAAATCTTCCGCAGAATCCGCTTGCCACATTATCATTCGCGAAGACCTCGAATCTTTCGTGACGACCTGTCGCAAAAATTTTACGCTCGTCAAAGGCTCGTAACCGTCTTGCGGCGTGTGAAGTTTTTCAAGCCGCGAGGCCTCCGCCAATTTCGGGAAGTACGCTCCCAATCCCAGCGCGATTAAAATTTTTATGAAGAATCTTCGGCTCATTCCAAACCTCTTGCAAGCCGTGCAGAATATTTTTCGGGCAAGCGGCAAATCTTTCCTCCGCTCGTGAAGACGTTCGTGGAAGTGCCTTCCGCCAAAATTTTTTCCTCGCCGCGTTTGCGAATCTCATAACGAAATTTCATCTTCGCCTTAGTCAACGCTTCCGCCGTTGTCAAAATTTCCAACTCGTCATCAAATTTCGCGGGCGCATGAAATTTCGCATCGACCTCGATAATCGGAAACAAAATTCCGTCGCTCATCAATTCGTTCAAGTCTATTCCGAGCTCACGCAAAAATTCCACGCGCCCCGTTTCGAACCAGCGAATATAATTTGAGTGGTGCACAATTCCAAACGTGTCCGTATCAAAAAATTTCACGCGATATTTTGTCGTAACAATCATTGCCTTCACCTCGCCGAAAGTATATCACATCGGCATTCGCCATTCTATAATCGCAACAAGAAAAATTTCAGCCGATAATCTGTTGGATACTTTTTAAGCAGGATTGGCTA
>CAMVAG010000234.1 GCA_947165405.1 uncultured Selenomonadales bacterium | reverse complement strand
CAAGGGCACTTTCAAGCGCGGCAAGTTCATCTTTGTCAAGCACAACGTCCGCCGCTCCGAAATTTTCTTTAAGGCGTTCGTCGCGTCTCATGCCGGGTATCGGAACGACGAAATCATTTTTGCACATCATCCATGCCAAAGAAATTTGCGCGGGTGTAGAATTTTTATTCGCGGCGAATTTTTTCAACAGGTCAAGCAACGATTGATTCGCCTCCATGTTTTCTTTGCTGAAGCGCGTGATAACTCGTCTTACGTCGTCGCCCTCGAATTTTGTTTGTGCGCTGTACTTGCCACTGAGAAAACCGCCCGCCATCGGTGAAAAAGCCACGAAGCCGATATTTAATTCCTTGCAAAGCGGAATGACTTCAGCCTCAACTTTGCGCTCCATAATTGAGTATTCGCTTTGGACGGCGGTCAGCGGCGTGACAGAGTGAGCGCGTTTAATTTGTTCGGGCGTTGCCTCCGAGACACCCCAGCCGCGTATCTTGCCTTCTTTGATAAGTTCGCCCATCCAAGTCGCAACCTCCGCCACGTCACGATTGGCAGGCACGCGGTGTTCATAATACAAATCAATGTAATCGGTCTGCAAACGTTTCAACGACGCTTCCAAAGCATTGCGCACACCCTTGCGTGAAGTCTTGCCTTCGGGAATTTCTTGACCCGGCAAAAAAACTTCCGGCATAAATTTTGTAGCCAAAACAATTTTATCGCGAATGGGCTTCAAAGCTTTGCCGACGAGGATTTCGTTTTCGTAAGTTGCATAGACCTCCGCCGTGTCGAAGAAAGTGCAGCCGTAATCCTCGTAAGCCGAACGCATGAGCCGAATCGATTCACTTTCGGGCGGAACGGCTCCGTAGCCGTGAGAAAAACCCATGCAACCCATGCCGACTGCCGAGACCGTCAAGCCCCGCAATTTTCTTGTTTTCATTTCAAACACCTCCGCGCATATTATATCAGCTTGCAACAACTCTAAGTCAACAGCTGCTTTGAACGTTGCGCGGCTTTAAACCCTCTGATATAATTTCGCCGATGCTACGCCTCTCTTCTACTGCATCAATCCGACTTGAGAGGAGGTGTTATTTATGGCATGCTTGTTCGCCTCGCTTGTCATCGGTGTGATTGCCGGTATCGCCGCTAATTACATCTACGACAAGTACATTAAGTAACACGCTCAAATCCTGTTGCCCCGGATGATCGGATTCACTAACCGGTTAGGCAAAACGAAGCCCCGCACGGGTCACTACTCCGGCGGGGTTTTTCTTCGTTTGGTGTTATTACGACATGCTCGTTTGCCTCTTTTTTTCTGTGTCGCAATGAAAATCTATCACAAGCTCTGCTTTTTGTCAATGGCAAAACGAAGCCTTGCACGATTCATCACTCCGGCGGAAGTTTTTTGATTCTAAGTTTTTCGGCGTGCAAATTCAACGCATGGATTTTCAATCGCTGAAATTTTTTTGTTGGAAGACCTCGCGCATTTCTTCCGATTGAAAAACTTCTTGCGCCTTGCCGATTTTCAACACGCACTTGTTCAGCAAAATCACTTTGTCGGCGAAACGCTCAATCATTTCCAAATCGTGAGAGATTAAAAGTATCGCCATATCCTCCGCCGCTTTGAGTTCGGCAACAAGTTCATAAAAAATTCTCATGCCGATTTTGTCGACGCCGCTTATCGGTTCGTCAAGCAAAAGCAAATCGGGCAACGGGTCGAGTGCAAGTGCCAATAAAATTTTTTGCAGCTCGCCGCCCGATAATGCGCCCAATCTTCGGTCGATTAGGTGTTCTGCTTTGACGCGCCGAAGATTTTTTGTTACGCGCTCGCGAATGAACTTTGAACTGCAAAGCCAAACGGGTCGCCACGTCAGGCACGCCATGAACAAATCCAAAACGGTCGTCGGGCTTGTCGCGTCGAATTTCAAAGTTTGAGGGACGTAGCCGATAATCGGGCGGAGGTGTTCGCCTTTTGCGTCGAAGTAATTCAACTTGCCCGCGTGATTGACTTCGCCGAGAATCGATTTTAGGAGCGTGGACTTGCCCGCGCCGTTCGGTCCGATTAAAGCAGTCAGCTCGCCGCAATGAATCGTAAAGTTCACGTCCTCGAAGATAATCAGTTCGCCGACTTTGACGGAAAAATTTTCGATTTGTGTCGTGCAGAGTTTGGATTGAGTGTGTTTCATTTCATACTCCGATTAAATTTTTTTTCTTCTACTTTTTCTTTGTGCGGGCAAAGAAAAAGTAGCAAAAAGAAAGCCCGCCTCGCGGGGGCGTTGTTGTCATCCGTGACGGCTCCTTTTTTTGTTACTTTGATAATTTTTTAAACAAGTGCGTCGCCAACAGCAAAGAAAGAATTGCATAAGCTGACAAGATTAAAATCGACGGCAAGTTAAATCCTTCGCGCAAGAGTTGGCTCGTGTGAGTGAGCGGCAAAATTTCTATCACGAAGCGCACGACCGGAGGCAATTCCGCCGTTGAAAAAAATGTTCCGCACAAAAAACTCATCGGCATTAAAAGATAGGTGTTGACTTGCGCAAGTTCCTCGTAGGTTTGGACTTTCAATGCCGCGCAGAAACATATGCCCGCGAAGATTATCGAATTTAAAATTATAACGGCAAAAAAATTCAGCGGCTCGGAAAAAAAATTTAAGCTTGCGCCGAAAATTATCGCGACGCCCAAAATCAGAGCGGTTGAAATCAAAGCACGCACGACCGCCGAAAAAATTTTCCCGATAACAAAGGCGGCAGGCTCAATCGGCGCGCTCAAATATTCTTCCAAGCTTTTGTGATAGACGCGTTCGGCGTGGACGGTCGTAATGCTCATGTAGCTGACGTTCATTGTGTTGAGCGCGATAATGCCGGGCACGAGGAAATCGAGGTAGCTGCCCGAAGCGAGATTGATATTTTTTCCGAGCCCCCAGCCGAAAGCGACAAGATACAAGACGGGCGTCACGAGCCTCGACAAGATAAATTTTTTCAGCCGCCGCCGCAAGACAATCCAATCGCGCCACAT
>CAMVAG010000233.1 GCA_947165405.1 uncultured Selenomonadales bacterium | reverse complement strand
TTTCATGGCAGCAACGATTGTACTCGGACTTTTAATCGCGGCGGCTTTCGTCTTCGGATTGAGGACGGCTTATCGCGCTTTCTTCAAAGGAGAGGCGGCTTGTTGTTCGGAGGACGGTTGCAGCAGTTGCAGCGGCGGTTGCAATAAGCAAAAACTTTTGGACGACGGCTATCGTGCCCGCGTCGAAAAGATTGAACGCTTTCCGATTCACCGAACGATTGACGTTGACGGCATGACTTGTGAGAAATGCATTTACAAAGTCGTGCGTGCCCTCGAAAAAGTCGACGGCGTGACGATTGCGGCGGCGAGCCTCGAAAAATTTTCTGCAAAGGTCGGCTTGAGCAAAGACGTTTCAGACGACGTGTTGCGCGAGGCGATTAACAAGGCGGGCTACACGGCGGGAGCAATCACGGCATAAAAATTTTCCCCAAAAAAAAAGCGGCGGACTCAATCGAGTTCGTCGCTAAATTTTTATTCCGCGTCGTAAATTTCTTTCAGCAGAGTTTCTTTGCGCAGTTCGAGGCATCGGCAAGATTTTTCGGCGGAAGTATTTTTTATCGCGTCAAGCAAAATGTTTCCGATAAGTTGCGCGTCGTCGAAGAAAATTTCTTTCATGAGCTCGTGCGACCAAACTTTAATCCCCTCGCCGTAGTTGACGACGAACGAAAGATTTGCATAGCACGCGCCGATTTCCCGCGCAAGGTAGACTTCGGGCGCAAGGCTTTGACCGACAATATCGGCGTGACCTTTGAACATGGAAATTTCGGCGGGGCTTTCAAAGTGTCGACCGTCAGTCACGGCGTAAATCCCGCGCTCAAAAATTCTGCCGTTGAAAAATTTTTTTGCAGAAGCCAAAAGTTTTTCACGCAATTCGGGACAAAGAGCCTCGCGCATAATCAAAAGATATTTTCCGTCAAGCTGAACGTCTTTTCGCGTCGAGAGGTCGAGATAATCATCGGGAATCATCAAATCGCGAGGATTGAGCAGGTGATTTATCGTGCCGACTCCGCCTTCGGAAAAAATCCTCTTGACGCCCGCCTCACGAAACGTCCAAAAAATTTGTCGTGAAGAATCGGCGCGAGTGATTCCGCTGCGCCAGCCGTGCATTTTGCAAGTCATGAAAATTTTTCCTTCGACGCTGCACAAACGAAACGCGGGGCTTTTTCCGTAAGGCGTGTCGAAAAATAAATTCTCCGCCAAAATTTCGACGCCGGCAAAATTTTTCGGGAAGTCACTGCCGAGCGTGCCGGAACCTCCGATTATCGCGAAGTCGACGCTTTGATTTTCCATAAGCTCACCTCAAGAATCGCCCAAAACCATTTGGTCGAGCCGCCTGCCGCCGGGAACCATCGGGATAACGTTTTCCTCTTCGGGAACGTAAACATCAATGACCGCCGCGCCCTTCGAAAACATAATCTCAACCAAATCATCTTCCAACTCTTCCGCCTTAGTCAAACGATAGCCGCGAATGCCCATTGCTTGAGCGATTTTGACGAAGTCGCGCTTGTATTTGAGTTCGGACGCCGAGTAATGATGATTGTAAAAAAGTCTTTGCCACTGCCCGACCATGCCGAGAATAAAATTGTGAACGATAACAATCTTAACGTCGATGTTGTTATCGGCAAGCGTGGCAAGTTCTTGAATGTTCATCATAATCGAGCCGTCGCCCGTGAACAGCACGACATTTTTATTTGGGCAAGCAAGTTTCGCGCCCATAGCCGCAGGAAGTCCGAAGCCCATTGTTCCGAGCCCGCCGCTTGTCAAAAATTGGCGGGGCTTGCGTGCTTTGAAGAATTGAGCCGCCCACATTTGGTGTTGACCGACGTCAGTGACGGCGATTGTATTTTCGTCGCAAATGCTGCTGATTTTGCTGATAAGCGCGCCGGGTTTAATTTCATCGTTCTCCTCCGTCCAGCCGAAGGGATGTTCCAAACCTTTTTCGACGGCTTGAGCTTTCCACGCGGAAAATTTTTCGGCAAAGTTCGTAAGTGATTCGTCAAGCTTTTCTCTGAACAGCGGGAGCGATTGACGCAAGTCACCGAGAACTTTCAAATCGGCTTGAACATTTTTATTGATTTCGGCGGGGTCAAGTTCAAAGTGAACAATCTTTGCGTTGGGAGCAAAATCTTTGACGCGCCCGGTCACTCTGTCGCTGAAACGCATTCCGATACACAACAGCAAGTCGCAAGATTGAATCGCCATGTTCGCGCCGTAAGAGCCGTGCATGCCCGCGAAGCCCAAAAAGCCGTCGGTGTCAGCGTCGATACAACCCAAGCCCATTAAAGTTGAAGTCGACGGACAACCGAGCCGCGTCAAAATTTTTCTCAAGTCGTCTGAAGTCTCCGAACTTGTCACGCCGCCGCCTACAAAAATCAGCGGGCGTTGGCAAACTTCAACGGCTTTGACGACTTCCTCAACCGCAGATTTTTCGATGGGATTTTTTCCACTGTAGCCGCGCAGATTTACTTCTTCGGGATATTCAAAATCGATTTCGGCATTGAACACGTCGGCGGCAATGTCAATCGACACGGGGCCGGGACGACCTGTCTTGGCAATGAAGAACGCCTCCTTGACGACGCGAGGCAATTCGTTCACGTCTTTGACAAGGTAATTGTGTTTTGTTATCGGCGTGGTGATTCCGTAAACGTCGACCTCTTGGAAAGAATCTTTGCCGATAGCGGGATTGGCAACCTGTCCCGTGATGCAAACAATCGGAACCGAATCCATGTTGGCAGTTGCAATGCCCGTGATTAAATTCGCCGCGCCCGGTCCGCTCGTCGCGAAGACCACACCGACTTTGCCGCTTGCCCTCGCATAGCCGTCAGCCGCATGAACCGCGCCTTGTTCATGTCCCGTCAAAATATTTGGGAAGTTCATTTTATAAACCTCGTCGTAAAGTTTCAGCACGACGCCGCCGGGATAGCCGAAGACCAATTCGACGCCTTCTCTTTTCAAGCTCTCAAGAAGAGCCTGCGCTCCGTTCATCTTCAAAATTTTTTACCTCCT
>CAMVAG010000232.1 GCA_947165405.1 uncultured Selenomonadales bacterium | reverse complement strand
TTGGATTTTAGCAAAACTCTTTCGAGTTTCAATTCACTTTTATATAACAGGAGGCGATTAACTTGAAAATAGCTTATGTGCAAATGAAAGTTTCGGCGGGGCACCCTGACATCAACACGAAAAAAATTTTGCAACTCATCGACGAGGCACGAACTCAAGGCGCGGACATGATAATTTTTCCGCCTGAATCAATTTCGGGAAAATTTTTGGGCGGCGCGTCGTTGGAAAAATCTTTTCAACGCGACAGGGAACTTTGCAAAGAAAAAATTTTCGCGGCGGCGAAAAATATTTCCGTTGACCTTGACGGCAAAAACAATTTTGAGAGTTTCGACGTGAAATTTTCTTCCGCGCCTTTCAGCCTCGAAAAAAATTTTTCCGCAGAAAAAATTTCGCGTCCGATGATTCAAATCGGCTGCGTCGGCATTCAAAACACCGGCAAGACGATTTACACTTTCGACGGCGGGAGCGCGGTTTTCAATTCACGCGGCGAAGTCGTTCAATATGCCGAACCTTTTAAAGAGTGTTTGAACTTTATCGAGCTTGATGAGATTGACAAAATGCCCGCACTTGAATTGCCCGAAGTCAGCGAGGCGGAAAAAATTTATCGGGCGATAAGTTACGGCGTGAAAAATTTTCTTGAGCAAATCGGCATGAAAAAAGTTGTTATCGGCGTGAGCGGCGGGATTGATTCTGCGGTTGCCGCCGCGCTTTACGTTCAAGTCGTCGGCGCGGAAAATGTTTACCTCGTCAACATGCCGAGCAAATTTAATTCGGACACGACAAAAAATTTGAGCGACCGGCTTGCAAAAAATTTGGGTTGCAAATATTTCGTCGTGCCGATTCAAGAATCCGTCGATTGGACTGTCAAACAACTTGAGGAGCGCGGCATTGAAGTTTCCGATTTTGTCAAAGAAAACATTCAAGCCCGCGACCGTTCGTCGAGGATTTTGGCGGCGATTGCGGCTTCAATCGGAGGAGTCTTCACTTGCAACGCGAACAAAGCCGAATCAACCGTCGGATACGCCACGCTTTACGGAGACGAGGCAGGATTTTTATCTGCACTTGCCGACCTTTGGAAATTTCAAGTTTACGACCTCGCCCGCTACATGAACGAAAAAATTTACAGGCGCGAAGTCATTCCGCAGGGCATTATCGACATTGTGCCCAGTGCCGAACTTTCAACCGCGCAGAACGTCGACGAGGGCAAAGGCGACCCGCTCCGCTATCCTTATCACGATTATTTGTTGCGTGCCTTCGTTGAGAGAAATCAAACGCCCGAAGAAATTTTGACTTGGTACGCGGACGGCGAACTTGAAAAGGAAATCGGCTGCGAAATCGGCTTGGTTGAAAAATATTTCCCGACCGCAAAAGATTTTATCGACGACTTGGAGCGTTGGTGGAAGGCGTTCAAAGTTATGGGCGTTGCAAAAAGAATTCAATCGCCGCCGCTTCTTGCCGTCACAGATAAACCTTTCGGTTCGCGTTCGGAATCTCAAAACGGCGTTCACTTCACGAAAAAATATCTTGAGCTGAAAAATAAAATTCTCGCATAAGCTTTATCGCAAAAAAAATCCCTCGCCGATTGCGGGGGATATTTTTATTTCAGCAGCTCTCGTTTCGTTAAGAAGAAGGCAATCAGCAGAGGCAACAGCCCGCCGATCCAAGCCATCGGTGCCGCCAAGCACGCACCCAAAAATCCGAGCCACTCGACCAAAAAAATCGCGGCGGCTATTCTCATGACCAATTCGACAATGCCCGCGATTGTCGGCACGAAACTTTTTCCGAGCCCCTGCAACGTGAAGCGGAAGATAAATAAAAGAGCCAACGCCCAATAGCTCAAGCCCGTCACGATTAAAAATAATCTTCCGTATTCGATGACTTGCACAGCCTCCGCGCCGACGAACAGTTCGATTATTTCCGCGCCGAGATAAATGTTAAAGACCGCGACCAACACGCTGAACGAACACGACATTAAAATGCATTTCTTGACGCCGTCGACGATACGGTCGAATTTTTTCGCGCCGAAGTTTTGAGCGGTGTAAGCAGCCATTGCCACGCCGAAAGACATCATGGGCATGACGGCAATCCCGTCGACTCTGTGCGCCGCCGCAAATGACGCAACCGCCACCGAGCCTAAGCCGTTCAAAGCAATTTGCAGGGCGACCGCGCCTATCGCGATGATTGAGGATTGAAAACCCATAGGCAATCCGATTTTCAAATGCTCAATCAAAAATTCTCTGTCGAAGGAAAAATCCTCGCGGCGAACATGAAGATAAGGCACGCGCTTTTTTATGTAAGCAATGCATAAAATATTTCCGAGCGTCAAAGCAAGAATCGTCGCTTCCGCCGAACCGGGTATTCCCAAATTCAAACCGATAATCGCAATCGGCAGGAGCAAAATATTTATGCAAAGCGTCGTCGCCTGAATGACGGTGGGCATTTTGCTGTCGCCGAGCGCGCGGATTAAATTCGTCAGCATTTGCTGAACTATGAACATCACGACGCCGCCGTAAATGATTGAGATAAACGAATACGCGCCGTCTAAAATTTCGGGCGGGGTGTCCATTGCAATCAGCAATTCGCGACAAAAAATCACGCCGATAATTGCCAACACAACCGACGCCGTCAAACTCAACAAGATACAAATCGCCGCGCTCTTCCTCACGCCGTCAAAATCTTTCGCGCCGAATTTTTGTCCTGTGCAAATGGAAAAGCCGCTCGTCATGCCGAAACAAAATCCCAACATCAAAAACATTAAAGGCCCCGTGCAACCGACCGCCGCCAAAGCCTCGACGCCCAAAAATCTTCCGACAATCAGCGTATCGACGAAGCCGAACAGTTGCTGAAAGACATTGCCCGCCAAAAGCGGCAACGTGAAATAAAAAATTAATCGAGCCGGCTCTCCGACGGTTAAATCCTTGACCGCGCCGTTATCTTGAGCTTGCATAAAAACTTCCTCTCAAATTAAAACCGAAACGAAACTTTGGAGCCGTCACGGATGACGGCTCCCGCCGCGTCTTTTGCGTGATGCAA
>CAMVAG010000231.1 GCA_947165405.1 uncultured Selenomonadales bacterium | reverse complement strand
GCAGGAGCTTTATCGTACACAAATTCTGCAACCGTATCGAAAATATTTCGCCGTGCCAAAAAAAGATTGTCGCCTTGAAATTCGTAGCCGTAGATGCTTTGAACTGCGCGGCGTGTGCAATCGATAATAGGCTTGAGTTTTTGTTCCTTTATAAATTGCAATTTCCTGTCAAGAAGTCCGTGACGTTTATCAAACGGAATCGGCTCACCCGTGACGGCGTTGTAGCGGCTGACGAGGTAAGGAGCCTCGCCGCAAGTTATTTCCAAATATTTAGCGTCGATGTAATCTTGCCAAGATTTTTTATCGGCTTCAATCAAATCGTTTTGAAGTTTGCAAATATCGGGCGGCGTGAAAATTTCTGCGCGGACTTTCGTGCGGAGCTTTTGAAGTTCACGAACTTTTTCCCGGCGCGGCTCAATCAAATAAATATCTTCAACCGTAATTTCTTCTTTTTCGTGCTCGGTGTTGTTCGCCCAAATAATATTTTTTCCGGTCGTTTGGTCTTTCAAAAGAATTTCAATCAATGCGACACCTCCCGCGTCAAGTATAGATTTACAAGCTGATAAATTTCTGATAGACTTGCGCGGTTAGGAGGAATTCAAAATGAAAGTTATCTTGCAAACAGACGTGAAAAAAGTCGGCGCAAAAGGAGAGGTCGTTGAAGTTTCCGACGGCTACGGGCGCAATTATCTTTTGCCTCGCAAGTTGGCGATTGAGGCAAACGCGGCGAACTTGAAGACCGCAAAAGTCAACGCGGAAAATAAAGCTCGCAGACTTCAACAAGAGGCTGACGAAGCAAAACTTCTCGGCGCGCAGCTTGAAAAAATTTCCGTCAAAGTGCCCGTGCGTATCGGCAAGGACGGAAAACTTTTCGGGTCGGTCGGCGGCTCTGACGTTGCCAAAGCTCTCAAGGAAACTCATTCGCTCAACGTCGACAAGCGGAAAATTTCGATTGCGGGCGAAGTGACCGGCGCGGGCATTTACGAGGCGATTATCAAACTTCATCCCGAAGTCGTCACGAAAATCAAAGTGGAAGTCGTCGCGGGTTAATCATGTTCAGAAAATTTTTCGGCAAAAAAAATACTCCCGAACCTCGACAGGAAACAGACCTCGACAGAGAAATTTCCGCGCTCTACGGAATTCTCGTCGACATCATGGGCTCGGACAGATTGGTTTTGCAGGCGGGCAAGATGGATGCGCTCCGCTACATGCGCTCACATGACCCGGCGGAACGTGTCCTCGCCCTGCGAAGAATCCTCGAAGAAAATCCCACATTGTCACCGCCGCCGAAGAAATCGGAAATTCAAGGGCAAGTCTTGTTGCTTTCCGAAATGATAGCGGACATCATGGCGCGTCGACAAATCGAGGACAAAATCGAACGCAAAATCAACGAGAAGATGGAAAAGGATCATCAAGATTACGTCAAGGATATTCGAATGCAAATTCTGCGCGAGGAAGAACCGAAGGCGGAAACTCCTCACGACAAAAAGAAGCGCGAGGAACTTCAAGAGCTGGAAGAAATTCACTTGACGCAATCGGTAATGGAATTGTTGCGCCCTCAATCGCTTGAAGAAATCGTCGGGCAAGAGCGGGCAGTAAAATCGTTGCGTTCAAAATTGGCGTCGCCTTATCCTCAACATTTAATCCTCTACGGACCGCCCGGCGTCGGCAAAACTACTGCGGCACGTTTGGTCTTGGAAGCAGTCAGCGGCACGGAGTTAAGTCCCTTTGCAGAAAACGCGCCCTTTGTTGAAACGGACGGCACAACTTTACGCTGGGATCCTCGTGACGTGACGAATCCTCTGATAGGTTCCGTTCACGACCCGATTTATCAGGGTGCGCAACGTCAACTTGCCGACAGCGGTATCCCCGAACCCAAGCCCGGTCTTGTCACGGATGCTCACGGCGGCATTTTGTTTATCGATGAGATTGGCGAAATGGATATCATGTTGCAGAATAAGTTGCTGAAAGTTTTGGAGGACAAGCGCGCTTTCTTTGAGTCAAGTTATTACGACCCGACCGATGAAAAAATTCCGCCGTATGTCAAAATGCTTTTCGAGAACGGTGCGCCCGCCGATTTTGTTTTAATCGGTGCAACGACTCGTGACGCTTCTTCAATCAATCCCGCCTTGCGTTCGCGTTGTGCAGAAATTTATTTTGAGCCGTTGACGCCCGCGCATATCATTGAGATTGTCTTGAACGCCGCGAAAAAACTCAACGTCGAACTTGAGGACGGGCTTGCCGAAATTATCAGCGAATACACGATTGAAGGTCGCAAGGCGATTAACATCCTCGCCGACGCCTACAGCCTCGCCCTCGACCGCGCAGAAGATAAAATTTTGCACATCGACCGCCCGATTAAAATTGAGAAGCGCGACGTTTACGAGGTTGTGCAAGTCAGCCGGCTCTATCAATTCGTCACGAAGAAAGCTTCCGCAAAATCTGTTGTCGGACACATTTTCGGCTTGGGAGTCAGCGGCTTTATCGGTTCGGTCATCGAAATTGAGGCGGTCGTCTTTCCTGCCGAAAAGGGCAAGGGCACGATTCGCTTCAACGAGACGGCAGGCTCAATGGCGAAAGATTCCGTGTTCAATGCGGCGAGTGTCTTGCGGCGCGTGACGGGCAAGGATATTCACGATTTCGACGTTCACATTAACGTTATCGGCGGCGGCAACATCGACGGACCCAGCGCGGGCACGGCGATTCTTGCGGCTTTGGTCAGTGCTGTCACGGGCAAGAAGATTCGGCAAGACGTGGCAGTCACCGGCGAAATTTCTCTGCAAGGAAAAGTTCGACCGGTCGGCGGCGTCTTCGAAAAAGCTTACGGCGCGAAGCAGGCAGGCATTAAAACTTTAATCATCCCGAAAGAAAACGCCAAAGACATTCCCAAAGGACACTTGGGCTTGAAAATTTTCGCAGTCGAAACGGCGGAGGAGGCTTTCAAAAAAATATTCGCCGAGCCGATTGAATTTGTCGACGAAAAAAAATCTGCCGCGCCCGAAGAAAAAATTTCTTTGACAAAGGACGAGCAGATAAAAAAAATTTCCTCGAC
>CAMVAG010000230.1 GCA_947165405.1 uncultured Selenomonadales bacterium | reverse complement strand
GCTTGATGTTTTGACTGCCGCCGCGTTCAGAAAAGAAGTTGCAAAAATTTCTTCAGACGTGTCGAAAGTCATTTTTGATTTCCGCGAAGTCAATTACATTTCGTCGGCGGGCTTGCGCGAGCTTTTAATTTGCCGAAAAAAATTTTCCGATATGCGAATCGAAAATGTGAGCCGCGAAGTTTTGTCGAGGACGCGTTGAATGATTTCGTTGACGCGCAAGACTCTTCGCCATATGTTCAAGTTTCGTTTAAAAAATTTTTGAGAAACAAAGCGATTTACTCTGCCGATAAAGTCGCGGTCGTTTGCGCGGGAAAAAATTACACTTGGAAAGAAATTGACCGTTGCTCGTCGATAATCGCCGCGAACTCGATTAACCGGATTTTGACTTTTTACGCCGTGCAAAGACTCGGAGCCATTGCCGTGCTCGTGAACTTCAACCTCTGCGCCAAAGAAATTTCCTCGCTTGTTGATTATGCGAACGTCACGCATTTTTTTTACGGCGAAATGTCTGCCTCGCTTGACGAAATAAAAAATCTTTGCGGAGACAAAATCCAAACGTTTTATTCCTTTCGCAATGACATGAACTTTAAGGCGCGCCCGGCCGTTATAAATGAATTTCGAATCGTGCGCGATTTTGCAAATGCGATTGCCGGCTCGACGATTTACCTTCCCGAAAAAATTCGCAGCGATTCGATTTTGGATTTAATTTCGCGGGAACGTTGCACGATTTTTCATTCCGTCCCGACGATGTTCCTCGCTCTGATTAACAATAAAAATTTCGGCGCGGAAAAACTTTCCTCGTTGCGTTGTTCGATTATCAGCGGAGCACGCGCCACCGAATCTCAAATAAAAATTTTTCAAAAGCTCATGCCGAACAATCACTTTATGTCGAGCAAGGTATCGGAGAAATTTTGGTTCAAGGGTTCAATCTCATGACGGGCTATTACAAATTGCGCCCCGAAGAGCAGACGATTGACGCGGAAGGCCGGTTGCACTTGACGGGCAGAATCAAGGAGATAATCATTCGCGGCGGCGAAAATATTTATCCCGCCGAAGTCGAAGAGGCGATTTCCGAAGATGAAATTATCGACGACGTGAAAGTTATCGGCGTGCCTCAAGCTGAAAGCCGGAAAAACTTTCGACGAAAATAATTTGCGCGCCGAACTTTCCGCGAGGATTGCCAAATATAAAATCCCCAAGCACTTTTTCGTTTACGATAAATTTCCTCTGTCGGGCAGCGGCAAGATTGATTCGGTTTCATTCAAAAAAATTAAAGCCCTCCGCGATTCGCAGAAAGCTTAACAAAAATTTTTCGATAATCAATCTTCAATCAGTATGCGCGGGAAAAGTTGTTCGGGCTTGCCGACTTCGTGATTGGCTTCAAGCAAGCCGAAAACTTCCGCGTCGTCGAGTTTGGGTTCCGATGAAACTTTCAGCTGTTCAAAAATTTTTTCGGCGGTCGCAGGCATGAACGGCGAAATTAAAATCCCGACAATCCTCAACGATTCGGCGAGGTTGTAAAGGACGTTCGCCAACTCTTGCCGCTTGGTTTCGTCTTTGGCAAGCTTCCAAGGTGTCGTTTCGTCGATGTATTTGTTCGCCCGCCCGATAAATTTCCAAACGACTTTGACGGCGTCGGAAAGCTGAACATTATCCATGAGCCGGCGATATTCGGCTGCGGTGTCGAGAGCCTCCAGACGAAAACTTTTGTCGAGGTCTGTGCCTTCGGTCGAGGCGATTAAAATTTTCTTTTGGAACTTGCCAATCATGTTCAGCGTGCGGTGCAAAAGATTTCCCAAGTCGTTTGCGAGGTCGGAATTGATTCGTTGAATGAGAGCATCGCGATTAAAATTGCCGTCGAGTCCCAAAGTTATTTCTCTAAGCAAAAAATATCTGATTGCGTCCGCGCCGAACTCCTCAACCAAAGCCACAGGGTCGACGACGTTGCCTTTCGACTTGGACATTTTGCCGCTGTCGGTGACGAGCCAGCCGTGTCCGTAAATTTGTTTCGGCAAAGGAAGATTCGCCGCCATGAGCATTGCCGGCCAAATGATTGTGTGGAAGCGAACGATTTCTTTGCCGACGAGGTGAATATCTGCCGGCCAAAATTTTTTCATATCGGGATTGTGAATCAGCGGCGTGATGTAATTTATGACGGCGTCGAACCAAACGTAAATGACGTGGCGTTCGTCGCCGGGCACGGGAATTCCCCAATCAAACGACGTGCGCGAAATGCACAAATCCTCCAGCCCGCTCTTTATGAAATTAATCATTTCGTTGCGGCGCGAGGTCGGCACGATAAATTCGGGGTGCTCCTCAATGTGTTGCAAAAGTTTATCGGCGTACTTCGACAGCTTGAAAAAATAAGCTTCCTCCGAAACTTTTTCGACGGGACGATGGCAATCGGGACAACAGCCGTTTTCGTCAAGCTGCAACTCCGTCCAATACGATTCGCAAGGCGTGCAATAAAGCCCGGTGTATTCGCCCTTGTAGATGTCGCCGTTGTCTTGAATGCGCTTGAAAATTTCTTGTACAACTTTTTCATGACGCGGCTCGCTCGTGCGGATAAAGTCGTCGTTCGAGATGTAAAATTTTTTCCAAAGCTCCTTGAAGTTTTCAACAATCGGGTCGACGTATTCAAGCGGCGTTTTATTTTCGGCTTGCGCGGTGCGTTGAATTTTTTGCCCGTGTTCGTCGCTGCCGGTCAAGAAAAAAACTTCGTAACCCGCCAAACGTTTGTAGCGGGCAATGGCGTCGGCAATCGTCGTGCAATAGGCGTGCCCGATGTGCAAGTTTGCGCTTGGGTAGTAAATCGGCGTCGTGATGTAAAATGTTTTCATTGAGTTTCCTCCCATGATTAATCAAAATTTTTTTGTGATTGGCTTCTAATTTTTCTTTGCATGTTTTCTTCTACTTTTTCTTTGCGTGCCCAAAGAAAAAGTAGCAAAAAGAAAGGGCCCCTCGCGGGGGCGTTTAAAACCCGCTGAAATTGCTCGTGAGTGATTTAAGCCGGTGACGCCGCTGTTTTTGCATCACGCAAAAGACGCGGCGGGAGCCG
>CAMVAG010000229.1 GCA_947165405.1 uncultured Selenomonadales bacterium | reverse complement strand
TTTTGTGTTATAGTACAGCGAATAAATTTATGGAGGCGAAATTTTTGTGGCGATTTTGAAATTGAAACCGGCTTGCAAGGATTATGTTTGGGGCGGGCGGCGGCTCATTGAGGAATTCGGCATCGACTGCGATAAAAAAATTTTGGCGGAGGCTTGGATGTTGTCTTGCCACCCCGACGGCGCGTCGACTCTTGCAAACGGCGAAACTCTTGCCGATTACATAAAGCACGACAAAAAAATTTCGGGCACGAATTGCCGCGACTTCCGCGAATTTCCGATTCTCATAAAATTTATCGACGCCGCAAAAAATCTTTCCGTGCAAGTGCACCCGCCCGACGATTACGCTTTGGCTCACGAAAATCAGCTTGGCAAAACCGAAATGTGGTATATCCTCGACGCCGCCGAAAATGCTGTGGTTTATTGCGGCTTCAAGAAAAAAATTTCCCGCGAAGAATTCACTGCCCGCATAAAAGATAATTCGCTCCTCGAAGTTTTAAACGCGGTGACTGTGAGGCGCGGCGATGTGATTTTTATTCCGGCGGGGACGATTCACGCTGTTGGCAAGGGCGTTTTGCTTGCCGAAATTCAACAAAGCTCGAACGTCAGCTATCGCATTTACGATTACGGCAGAGACCGCCCGCTGCATATCGCGCAAGCCCTCGACGTGACGAATTTAAATCCTCCGACTTTGCGCGGCGAAAGTTATCCGCACCTCGCTGCCTGCGATTATTTTGTTGTCGACAAGATCACTCTCGACGGAAAAATTTTATCGGAGGCTTCGGGCGTCGTCGATGAGAAAACTTTTTTGAGCGTCTTGATTCTCGGCGGCGAAGGAAAAATTTCTTGCGGCGAAGAAAACTTTTCTTACAGCAAGGGCGATTCGTTTTTCGTGACGGCGGGCGCGGGCACTTGGAAGATTTGCGGCAGTTGCGACGCGCTCTTGACGACTGTACCGAATCATGAGGAAAAATTTTGACGCTTATCGAATCGTCGGCTCGTTATCAAAAATTTTCGACCGCATGATAACCGGAGCAGATTTGCCGGCGCGCTTGGCATTGAAATTTTTTTGGGGACTCGACGCCGCCGCTTATCAAAAATTTTTGGCGCAGGCATTCGCGGGCATTCCGAAAAATTTCAGCGGTCGTTTGCTTGAAGTTCCCGTCGGCACCGGCGTTTTGTCTTTGCCCGTCTATCAAAAATTAAACGGCGCGGAAATTTTTTGCGTCGACTACTCTGACAAAATGCTTGACGCGGCGAAAGTTCGGGCAAGTCAAATGAATTTGCGCAACGTGAAATTTCTTCAAGGCGACGTGGCGAATCTTCCGTTCGAGGATAATTTTTTCGACGCGGTTTTATCTGTCAACGGCTTTCACGCTTTCCGCGACAAGGAGGCGGCTTGGGCGGAGACTTATCGCGTTTTGAGGCGCGGCGGAATTTTTTGCGGCTGCATGTACGTCAAAGGCGAGAATCGGCGGACGGATATTTTTGTCAAAAAATTTTGCGAGCCTCAAAGATTTTTTTCGCCGCCCTACGAAACTTTGAACACCTTGAAAAAAATTTTGAGCGAACGATTTGCCCGCGCAGAAGTCACGCACCTCGAATCTTTTGCGGGCTTCGTTTGCACAAAGTAGAAAGGCGACCATGAAAAAATTTTACAGTTTAATCGGCTTGATTCGCGACATCATTTTCAATCGAAAGCTCCTGTGGCAAATGACCAAGCGCGACTTCCGCCAGCGTTATCTCGGCTCTTATCTCGGAATCCTTTGGGCGTTCATTCAGCCGTCAATCACGGTTTTAATTTTTTGGTTCGTCTTTCAAGTCGGCTTCAAGTCAATGCCCATGAACAATTTCCCGTTTATCCTGTGGCTCGTGTGCGGGATGTTCCCTTGGTTTTTTTTGAGCGAAAGTATTTTGAGCGCGACGCATTCCGTAATCGAAAGTTCGTTCCTCGTGAAAAAAATTGTTTTCCGCGTGGAGCTGTTGCCGATTGTGAAAATTATTTCCGCGCTGGTCGTGCACATTTTTTTTGTCGGCGTGCTGTTCGCGATGTTCGCGGTTTACGGCTACCCGCCCTCGATTTACAACCTGCAGATAATTTATTATTTCTTCGCGATGATTTGCCTGTCGTTGGGCGTGAGTTGGTTGACAAGTTCGCTGACGGTTTTCATGCGCGACGTGGGACAACTTGTCGCCATGCTCTTGCAATTCGGATTTTGGGGCACGCCGATTTTTTGGAACTTAAAAATGCTTCCCGAACAGTTCCAAATTTTTTTGAAACTCAATCCCGCCTATTACGTCGTCGAAGGCTATCGGCAGAGTTTCATCTATCACGAATGGTTTTGGGAACACGCGCACTTGACGGCGTATTATTGGCTCGTGACGGCGGCGGTCATGCTTATCGGCGCGTGGTGTTTCAAAAAATTGCGCCCGCATTTCGCCGACGTGCTTTGAGCATGTCAATCAAAAAGACAATCAAAAAAGCTCCCGAAGGAGCTTTTTTTTCAAGCCGAATTATAATTTCAGATGAGCTTCAGTGCTTTTGAAAGTTGCGCTTTCAAATTTTCTTTGATGCATTTGGGAGAAAAGATTTTAACTTTGTCGCAATGACTTCGGAGGAATTCGTAAAGCGTCTCGTCCTCGTTTAGGAAAATCGTTGCGCGGAATTGTCGCTCGCCTTCCGAAAAAATTCCGTTCGGCGCAAAGGACACAATTCTTTTGCGTTTGAAGTGCTCAAAAATTTTTTCGATAAAACTTTGCGGGAAACTGATTTTTAATTCGATTATCGGCGCGTCTTCATTCACGCCGCTCAAGTGTCGCCGCAGGGGAAAATTTTTTTCCGATTGAAATCCTTCATCTTGAATTTCAATATGTTTAATCAATTTGATTTTAAAATCTTGCCAAACGTTTTCAACCTTCGCCGTCAAATAAATTTCATCGTCCTTCAGGAAAATGAATTGCGGCGAGGCGGTGACTTCCACCCAATCCTCAATCAAACGGTCTTGCCTGTTGTAAAAAGTTATCTTTTTACTTTCGACGATGGCTTTGTTGATAATCTGAATTTTTT
>CAMVAG010000228.1 GCA_947165405.1 uncultured Selenomonadales bacterium | reverse complement strand
ATACCTTCGGCAAGTCGTCAATGGAACTTTTAGCCAATTACACGACGCCCGAAGAGATGTTGTCGGTCGACGCTCAAACTCTCGCCGACCTTTTGAACAAAGCTTCACGCGGGCGTTTCGGGCTAGACAAAGCCAATCAGATTCAGCAAACTGCCAAAAATTCTTTCGGCATCGTGCTTGCCTCGTCGAGTTTCGCGCTCATTATTCGCCAATATCTGGAGCAGTTGAAATCGCTTGAATCTTCCATCGCCGCTTTTGATGACGAGATTGCTCGTCTCATGGATGATTTTGACACCAAACTTGAGACAATTACGGGCGTTGGTAAAACTTTGGCTGCCGTCATTTTCTCTGAAATTGGCGGTGACATTAGAAAATTTTCTTCTGTGCCAAAGCTTGTCGCCTACGCTGGGCTTTATCCTAAATCGCGTCAATCGGGCGAATCAAAATCTGATGGACACATGTCAAAGCGCGGTTCGCCGTACTTGCGACGAGCTGTTTGGCTTGCCGCTAACGTTGCCGCTTTCAAAGACCCTTCTATCAGTCTCTTTTATCAGAAGAAACGTTCTGAAGGTAAAGACCATTTGACTGCTATCGGGCATGTCTGTCACAAAATGCTTGCCATTATTTTCGCCGTCCTTAGGGATAATAAATCTTATGTTCCGGCTTCAACCTCTTGACTTTTCATAGCCGGTCTTAGTTGATAATCAGACTGCTTCTGATCGTACTTTGAATCCCCGACAAAACGCCGCCGCGTACCTCAAGCAAGTGCACAATATTTTTGTAGGCGAACGGCGCGTGCTCCAAATAAACGCCCGATTTGTGGTCAACCCTTGTGTGATTGTTTGAAGCTTTGTCGATATTGTGAACGGCGTCGACACCGCCGTAAATGCTTTCCGTCACGAACAAGAATTTGAACTTCGACGCTTTGTCGAGAATTTTTTTTATATCAGCGTTGCTCAAGTGTTGCAGGACTTGCCGAATAATCAAAATGTCTCCGTCGGGCAAAGGTTCATTGTCAATGGTAACGTCTCTGCAAACGAATCTTATGTTCGGATGACGGAAGTGTTCGGCGTTGTAGTTTATTAAATCCGCAACGACGTCAATGCCCGTGTAGAAAAAATTGTATTTGTTTTGCGCGAGGGTGCCCAACACATGACGCATAATCCAAAAGTCGCCGCAACCCAAATCGACAATGTTGCGAATGCCGTTGTTAGTGAGCAGTTGGAGCAACGTGTTGATATAAGGAACAATAATCTTTTCGTCATGCGAACCGCTACCCGAACGGAACTTTTCGCCGGCGTCTGTCGGCTTGCCCCAAACGTTGTTGGCATATATATCGGAAAAAATTTCGCTGTTACTCTTTAAGGTTGACGGGGGGGGGGATTCTTTTTTTTGCATAAAAATTTCTCCTATCACTTGCCTTTGACTTTAGCCCAAGTGTCTTTCAAGCCGACGACACGATTGAAAAGCAATTTATCGGCGGTGGTGTCCGGGTCGACGACAAAATATCCCAAGCGCAAAAATTGATAATGACTTCCCGCCGCCGTCCAACGAACGGAAGGTTCAATCAAAGCCTGCTTGACGATTAAAGATTTCGGATTGAGCGCGGCGATAAAATCTTCGGGCAAGTTGCCGTCGGCGTCGGTCGTCAAAAGATAATCATACAATCTGACTTCGGCGGGCAAGGCGAACTTCGCGCTGACCCAATGAATCGTACCTTTGATTTTCCTGCCGGCAGTCGCGCCGCCCGATTTGCTCGTCGGGTCGATTGTGCAATGCAACTCGACGACCTCGCCCGCAGAATTTTTGATGACTTCCTCGCATTTGATTATGTAGGCGTGCTTGAGACGAACCTCGCCGCCGGGCTTGAGTCGGAAAAATTTTTTCGGAGCATCTTCCATAAAATCTTCGCGCTCAATAAAAATTTCTCTCGTGAAAGGAACAAAACGATTGCCGCCGCGTTTGGGATGATTTTCCGCCGTCAAGTACTCAACGGAATTTTCGTCGACGTTCGTCAAGACAACTTTCAGCGGGTCGAGGACAGCCATAACTCTGTCGGCGTTTTCGTTCAGGTCTTCGCGGACGCAGTGCTCAAGCATGGCAATATCGACGACGCTGTTTGACTTGGCGACGCCGATACGTTCACAAAAATCTCTAATCGCCGCCGGAGTGAAACCTCTTCTGCGCAAGCCGCAAAGTGTCGGCATACGAGGATCATCCCAGCCGCGAACGTAACCCTCCTCGACGAGCTGCCGAAGTTTCCTCTTGCTTGTGATTGTGTTGGTCAAGTCGAGGCGGGCGAATTCAATTTGACGCGGGCGCGTGTTCGGGTCGAAGCCCAAAGAATCCAACAGCCAATCATAAAACGGGCGGTGGTCTTCAAACTCAAGCGTGCAAACCGAATGCGTAATATTTTCTATCGCGTCTTCAAGCGGGTGAGCAAAATCGTACATGGGATAAATCAACCAGTCGTCGCCCGTGTGATGATGATGACTTCGCGTGATTCGATAAATGACGGGGTCGCGCATGTTGATGTTCGGGCTCGCCATGTCAATCTTCGCCCGCAAAACTTTTGAGCCGTCGGGAAATTCGCCGTTCTTCATGCGCGTGAACAAATCCAAATTCTCCTCGACGCTGCGATTGCGATAGGGACTTTCCTTGCCGGGTTCAGTCAACGTGCCGCGATAAGCCCGAATCTCCTCCGCGCTTAGGTCGTCGACGTAAGCCAAACCGCGTTTGATAAGCTCAACCGCAAAATCGTAAAACTTGCCGAAATAATCCGACGCGAAAAATTTTCTGTCGCCCCAATCGAAGCCGAGCCACTTAATATCCTCTTGAATCGAATCGACAAATTCAACATCCTCTTTGGTCGGGTTGGTGTCGTCGAAACGCAAATTGCACAAGCCGCCGTTGTGAAGTGCAAGCCCGAAATTCAAGCAAACCGATTTTGCGTGACCGATATGCAAGTAGCCGTTGGGTTCGGGCGGAAAGCGCGTGTGAATTCCGTCGCCGTACTTGCCCGCCTTCAAATCTGATTCAATCTCCTGCTGAACAAAATTTATCAT
>CAMVAG010000227.1 GCA_947165405.1 uncultured Selenomonadales bacterium | reverse complement strand
TCATGCGGCAGACCGAGAAAAATTCTTTCCACCATTGCAAATCGCGACCGCAACCGACTGCTACATAATTCCAAGTGCGCTCTGCCGATTTATCGACGGGAAGATTTTCAAGCAAGCCGTCAACGTCAGCTTTGTAACGTTCAATGCGAGCATCTTTGCCGTGAATGTAGAAAATCTTTTCGCCGAGAGCGCGAGCGGCGGCAATCGGTTCCGCACCCTGAATCTTCATGCCGATCATCTTGCCGAGTTCAGAGCCGACGACTTCGACGAGCTAAACGAGTTGGCAGGGGAATTCTTCAATGGCGATTTAATTCCGGCCAAGAGATCGTCGAGGTTATCCGGTTCGGGGTAACGTCACCGGCTTTGGCTTCGGGAAGACCGCTCATCGTGACGATAGTTTTGACGCCGAGTTTGCCCGCGAGTTCTGCCGTGTCGTGAATCGTTTGGCTGTGAGCTTTGCCCATAGGATTGTTGACAAGCGGATTGCCCGAACAGTTGAGTGCGGAAATTGCAATGTTGCGTTTGTCGAGTTCGTCTTTGAAGGCTTGGAGCTTGCCGGGGTTGTCAAGCAGGTCGTGCGCACCGGGAACAAAAAATTTACCACCCCAGCCGCCGGTCGTGATTTCGACAGCGTTAATTCCGTAAGCTTTGACCTTGTCGAGCATGTCGCCGAACGGTATCTTGCCGAAGACATCCGAGCAGATTGATAATTCCAGTTCAATAAACCTCCCAACAAAAATTGACCTGTCGCCCGCTTTGTGCTAAATTAGGTTTGCTAAAACTTAACTGCACACGAAACGCCAAGCCAAATTGTTTTACTGATTTTAAGCGTTTCGGCGTGCTGCGTCAAGCACAAAGGAGCGATTTTAAATGGACGTAAACGAAGCAAAGAAAATTTTCTTGCAAGCCCTGCCTGAATTATCCGAACCGCTCAAATCAGCTGTCAAATTCACGTTGTCGAATTGGCACAAGCTGAGCTGCGACCCTTCAAAAATTGATGACTTGCCGCAAGAAGTTTGGCGCGATGTCATTGGATACGAAGGAATTTACCAAGTTAGCAACATGGGACGCGTCAAAAGTCTTCATTGGCTTGGCGGTCGTCTTATTAAACTTTCTTCTAATAAGAAGGGATATTTAAGTGTTGGTCTATCCAAAAACAATGTCACGAAGAATAACAAAGTCCATATCCTCGTAGCCCGTGCCTTTCTTCCGAATCATGAAAACAAACCTATCGTTCATCACAAAGACGGAAATAGGAAGAATAATCATCTTGAAAATCTGGAGTGGGCAACACATCTTGAAAACCAACAATATTCAATTCAGATGGGTACCAAAAAATTTCCTTTGGGCATTGAATTTAATAATGCAAAATTAACGGAAGATGATGTGCGTTATATTCGTGCGCATTTCATTCCTTATGACAATGAATTCGGTAATAGTGCTATCGCAAAAAAATTCAACGTGAGTTCATTTGCAATTTATGATGTGATTCACGGTCGAAGCTACAAAAACGTCATCTAAATGCGTCCGCGACGTTCAGCCGGTGAAATTTCTGCAAGGTAAGCGGGAACCGTAACCGATGCGCCACCGACCGCTAAGCCCAAAACGAAACGCGACACCAACATCACGTGGAAACTCGGCGCAAGTGAGCAACCCAACGTTGATACAAAAAAGATGACTGAAAGCCAAAGGATATTGGTTTTGCGCCCTTGGTAGTCAGCGAGCTTGCCGCCGCAAAACGAACCGACTGCCGCGCCGACCAATAATGCCGAAACGACCATGCCTTCTTGAAGCGGGTCGAGATTGAGCTGATCAGGTGCCGCCATAAAAGGCAATGCGCCGTTGACGACGCCCGTATCGTAGCCGAATAAAAGTCCGCCGAGTGTCGCGATAATCATGATTCGCGTAAGTGTCGAGCGATATTCACTTGATTCCGCCATGAGTTTAACCTCCCCTCTAATCGAAGACAAGGAGCAAGGTTGAAAAATCTTCCCTGCTCCTTCCCTTAATCCAACGCTTGAATGAAAAAGAAATTGACCCGCAACTTCATTTGTGCTAAATTGGCTGTAATTAAGTGACCAATCGCACGCTGAAGCGCGAGTCAAATTTTTTTATATTCTATTCGTTTCGGCGTGTAAAATCAAGAGGAGCGATTATTATGAATGGTGACGAAGCAAAAAAAATTTTTCTTGAAACTCTGCCGGAATTGTCCAAACCGCTTAAAGGTGCGGTAGAGTTTGTGTTGTCGAATTGGCACAAGCTCAAAGGCGAGCCGCGCACCTCCGATATTGCGATAAAATTTTTCGCAAGGCTGTCCGCCCTGCCGACGAACACCGTCGACTTAAAACTTGCCGCCAAACCTAACGCGATGGCGAAACTCTTGCTCAACGCCCCTGACACCGCACGAGGAATGGCGAGACGTTGTCAAGTATCCAACTACGGGCGCGTCAAAAGTTTTCGGCACAACTATCCGAGAATCATACGAGCGGATAAACAATCGAAGGGCTACTTGCAACTGCGACTTCACAGGAACGGGAAAGCTAAAAACTTCGGAGCTCACATTCTCGTTGCTCAAGCCTTCATCGGCAATCCCGAAAATAAACGAGAAGTCGACCATCGAAACGGCGACAAAATCTTGATTGGGCTACTCGAAGTGAAAATGCATCTCGCGCATATCAACTCGGATTAATCAAAGTTTATCGTGGCACACAAAGTCATTACGCGAAGCTTGCTGCGGAAGAAGTGCTTTACATTCGTGAAAATCCTGCCGGTTTGAAGAGCAGCCGGTTGGCGGAGAAATTCAACGTAAGCCGTGCGACCATTAATCGTATAACAGCCGGTGTAACTTATAAGGACGTATTATAAAGCAGACGCCCGGCGAAGCGGACGAGCAATTTTCTTTTCGCCAATCAACATTTTGAAAAACTCCTTTCTTGAAAGACCGAAAATAATTTTGATAATTGAATCATAATCGACGCGGCGGCTTTGAACAATTTCTTAATCTGCTACATAGTTAGCCAATCCTGCTTAAAAAGTATCCAACAGATTATCGGCTGAAATTTTTCTTGT
>CAMVAG010000226.1 GCA_947165405.1 uncultured Selenomonadales bacterium | reverse complement strand
CTAAATGTGTCCTTCGATGTAATTGACTTCGCGCTCGCCGAGGTCGTCCTCAACTTTGCGGATAAACTTCGCGGGAATTCCTCCGACGACCGTGAAAGGCTCAACATCTTTCGTGACGACCGCGCCCGCCGCAACGACCGACCATTCGCCGACAGTGACGCCCTGCAAAATCACGGCGTTTGAACCAATCCAAGCGTTGTCACAAATTTTTATCGGCTTGTAGTGAAGCTTGCGGCTCTTCGAGGGCGCGAGGTCATGAGTTGCCGTTGCCAAAACGACATTGTGTCCGAGCATGGCTCCGTTGCCGATTGTGATTCCGCCTTGGTCTTGGAAGTGGCAATTTGAATTGATGAAAACATTTTTCCCGAACGAAATATTTTTCCCGAAATTTGCATAGAACGGCGGGAAGAGGCGAAAAGTTTTATCGACTTCCCGGCGCGTGAGCCGCGTCATAATTTCTACGATTTCTTCGGGCGTGTGATAGCTCGTGTTCAATTCCATTTCGATGCGGCGGCTGTCTTGGCAAAGCTCGCGGAAAAAGTTCAGGCGGTCGGGATTTTTATTCGCGGGATGATTTTCGTCAGCAAAGCTCGCACGAAGTTCTTCAAGTGTCATTGAAAGTTCCTCCTTAAAAATTTTTCAAGCGTATTCAAAACCGCTGCCGATTATATCACGCGCCTTGAGCTTTGCAAAAAAATTCGTCGACTTCGCGATAAATTCTTCCTCGCCCGACCGAAAAATTATCTCGTCGAAATTTTCGGGATTGGTCACAACAACGGGCGTCGTCGAATCAAAACCTGCGCGAATCATTTCTTGCGGGTCGAACGTCAACAGAATTTGCCCGCGCTCAATCGTGTCGCCCGCCGCAACTTTTGGTTTGAAAGTCTCGCCGATAAGTTTGCAAGTGTTCAAGCCGACGTGAATCAGAAGCTCGACGCCGCCAAAAGATTTCAAGCCGATAACTCCCGGCGAAGCAAAAAATTTTACCGTGCCGTCGAAGGGCGCGAAAATTTTTCCGTCGGGATTTTTGATTGCGATGCCTCGACCTGCCGCGCCGCCGGAAAAAATTTTGTCGCCTACTTTCGCAAGCTCAATCGCCGTGCCGTTCAGCGGGCTGTCGATAAATAATTTTTCCATGCTCAACGCCTCCTATTTGCTCAAGAAAATTTTGCCCGCGCTCTTGAATTTCCACCTGCCGCCCGAAAATTCAAAAGTCGCCGCCCGTTCGACACGAATCCTCGAATAAGTGCCGCCGTCGAAATTCGATTCGAAGACTTGTCCGAAAGCGCGCTCGGCATGATGATTTTCCGTGTAGGTTTTGAGATTGGGAACGACCGCGAAAAGATTTCCTTCGACGAGGCAAGCCCAAAAGTCGCCGCTTGCAAGGCTCAAAGCTTCGGAAAATTTCGGTGCAAGTTTCGGGCGATTCATACGCTCCTCGACGTTCGCGCAACTGAAAGCTCTGACTTTGTGACGACGTGCAAATTTTTCACGCGCCTGCCGACCGCTGAACCCGCTCAATTTCGACAAGGCATTGAATTCGTTCACGAAAGCCTCGCCGATTGAATTTGCCTCGCCGGCAGAATTTTTTTCGTCGGAAGAAATTTTTTTTGCGGCATGTCCGATACCTTTTATCCCCTGCCACAACTTCAACTCGGCAATGAATATCGGCTCGACCAAAAGATTTTTAACATCGCGTCCTTTCTTGTCGACGAAAAAATTATTCGCGTCGCCGATAAGTTCCTCCTCGTCGAAAGAAATTCCTTCCGCCCAGAGCTTTTGAGCTTTGTTGAAACGTTCGACGAAAATTTTAAACTCGCGCAGGGAATTAATCGTGACGCCTTCGGAAATGTCGTGCGCGCTGATAAAAGCTCCCGCCGATTGATTTTCGCCGCCCTGCACAAAATCCGCGCCCGCCAAAACCGCCGAATAAATTATCTCGTCAGCCTCGCCGAACATCTCGCGATTGATTTTGTCTTCGTCGAAAAAGTTTTCGTCATTGGCGGGGCGTTCGACAATCATGCCTGCCGCAACTTCAATCTTGGGTTGAGGGCTCAAATGCAGATTGAATTTTTTGTAGCCTTCAAGCCCGCTCGCCGCAACAAAAATTTTTTCAAGGACGTTGAGATAAATGTTGCCGTCAAGTTCCGCGCCGCCCGTCAGCCATTTGAAAATCCTCGCGCCGTTGCCTCCGACAAAGACGTGAGGAATTTTTTCTTCGCGATAGTGACCGTAGTCGTGCAAAACTTTGACAAGCTCTCCAAGATAATGGAAGAGACCCGCCGTCGCGAATTGAGCCGCTTGCAGGGCGTTTTTAATTTGCTCCCTGCCCGTCTTGAATTTTAAATCCGCCAAATATTTTTCGCTGTGTTCGCGCATATCGGCATCAATGACTGCCTGCCGTTGAGTGTCGTCGCCGAATTTGCCGGAAATTTTTTCGCCCGCAAAGAGTTCGTAGTTGTCATAAATCGGCTTGAACATTTGCCGCGCCGCGTAACGAATCGAGGTATGATAGACAATGCGAGGAACTTCGCCGCTGATAACGCTGATGTCGGTTGTGCCCGCGCCTATGTCGACGCAAAGGGCTCCCTGCGCGAAGTTGCCCGCCTTGCCGCCTTGCTTGTTGAAGTGATAAGCCGCCGCCTTGCTTTCCGCGAAAAAATTAGGAATTAGGAATGAGGAATGAGGAATTGAATTTGCACCGTAATCATTCCTAATTCCTAATTCCTCATTCCTAATTGAATTGACTGCCTCACGACAAATTTCTTGGAAGGAAGTTTTTTGCGCTTGAGAAAAAGCCGTCGGGTAAGAGAAATTCCATTGAACATTATCCGCGCCGTGAAAGTTCGCCTCGACTGCCGCTTGCAGACAAATCTGTTTGATGTAAGCCGCCGTCTTGCGCCGTTGCCTGTCGTCGTCCTGCCACTTCAAATTTGCGTCGATATGTGCGGCGAATTGTTCAAAGACCCGCGCATTTTCCGAACTCAAAAGGAAAACATGACCGTCAATCAGCGGAAGAATTTCTTTCAAGTCGCCGGCGTTGAGCATGTGGAAAATACTCAAGAAAGAACCGTCAGCCCGCGCAGGAATTTGCGAGGGGATGAAGTG
>CAMVAG010000225.1 GCA_947165405.1 uncultured Selenomonadales bacterium | reverse complement strand
TTTCTTCTACTTTTTCTTTGCAAGTTTTCTTCTACTTTTTCTTTGCGCACCCAAAGAAAAAGTAGCAAAAAGAAAAGGTGCCTCGCGGGGGCGTTTTTGTCCGCTGATTTTGCTCGTGAATGATTTTTAGTTGGTTGCCGCCGCCGGTATTTGCATCACGCAAATGCGTCGGCGGGGAAGCCGTCATCCATGACGGCTTCCGATTGTGATTCGTTTTAAAATTTTCTTTTGGAGTGACGTTAATGGTTTTGGAAAATAAAAAAGTTTTGGTTATCGGCGCGGCGAGAAGCGGTATTGCGGCGGCGAAGGTTGCAAAAAAATTCGGCGCGAATGTTATCCTAAGCGATGCCAAAGAAAATCTTGACGTGAAAATTTCGGGCGTTGAAGTTCGCTTGGGCAAACAGACCGAAGAACTTTTGAGCGGCGTCGATTTGATAATTGTTTCGCCTGCCGTCCCGATAAAAATTCCCGTGCTCAAGGCGGCGAGCAAAAAAAATATTCCGATTATCAGCGAGGTCGAGCTTGCTTACGATTTGGCGAAGTCTCCGATTTGCGCGGTGACCGGCACCAACGGCAAGACCACGACCGTAACTTTGCTTGGGCTTTTGCTTAAAGAAAAATTTTCAAAGGTCGGTGTCGGAGGAAATATCGGCGTGCCTTTAAGCGAGGTTGCTTTGGAAGTCGGGGCGGGCGGATATTTGGCGGCGGAAATTTCAAGCTATCAAATGGAGGCGACGAAAAATTTCAAGCCGCACATCAGCGCGATACTCAACGTCACGCCCGACCACCTCAAACGTCACGGCTCAATGGAAGTCTATCAGCTCATGAAGGAGAAAATTTTTTCTCAACAGACCGCCGAAGATTTTTTGATTCTGAATTACGACGACGAACGCACCCGCGAAATGACAGACCGCGCCGCTTGCAAAGTTCTTTACTTCAGCAGGCAACGCGCTCTTGCCGAAGGTGCCTTCGTGAAAAATAATTCGCTTGTGATAAAATTCAACGGCGCAACTCACAAACTCTGCACGATTGACGAACTGGGAATCAAAGGCGGGCACAATGTCGAGAATGCTCTTGCCGCGTCGCTGATTGCATTTTTGGCGGGCGTCGAGGTTGAAAAAATTTCTTCCGTGCTGAAAAGTTTTCAAGGCGTCGAGCACAGAATTGAATTTGTCAGAGAAATTGACGGCGTGAAATATTACAACGACTCAAAGGCGACCAACACCGATTCGGCGATTAAAGCTCTGGAAACTTTTGCGGGGCATATCGTTTTGATTGCCGGCGGCGACGACAAGGGCACCGACCTCACGGAATTTTTAAAGCTTGTCAAGGAGCGCGTCGATTATCTGATTTTGCTTGGCGATGCAGCGGCAAGGTTCAAAACTTGTGCGCTTGAAAAAAATTTTCCTCCCGAAAAAATTTTGGAGGCGGGCTACTCAATGGAACGCGCCGTTGCTCTTGCCAAAGAAATTTCTCAACCTCCGCAAGTCGTTTTGTTAAGCCCTGCCTGCGCGAGCTTTGACATGTACAGCGACTTCGAGGAACGAGGGCGTGACTTTAAGCGAATCCTTAACGCGATTTAAGCTTTCAGCTATCAGCTGTCAGCTTTCAGGAAAGGATGATTGTTATGTTTACCAAAGACCATAAAGATTTAATCGTTTGGCAAAAATCTATGGACTTGCTCGTTGAGGTTTATCGCCTTGTTAAGAAATTACCAAAGGAAGAAACTTACGCTCTGTCAGACCAGATGCGTCGCGCAGCCGTTTCTATTCCATCGAATATTGCGGAAGGAAGAGGACGTTCTTCAGAAAAAGATTATCTGCGGTTTCTGTTCATTGCTCGCGGCTCGCAAGCTGAACTTGAAACACAACTCTTGGTTTGTGTTCGTCTCGATTATCTTAACGAATCGGAAATTGAGTCTGCTTTAAATTTATGTTCTGAAGTAGGCAGGATGTTAAACTCAATGATTCGCAATTTATCCTGAAAGCTGAAAGCTAAAAGCTGACAGCTTAAATAACGAGGCAAAAGTAACAGATGAGACTAATATTATCGGGCGGCGGCACGGGCGGTCACATCTACCCCGCGCTCACGCTCATAGACGCAATCAAAAATAAAAAACCCGACGCGGAATTTTTATACGTCGGCACGGAAAAAGGTTTGGAGGCTGACATTGTCCCGAAGGCGGGCATAAATTTTACCGCGCTCAAGTTGGAAGGCGGGCTTGAACGTCGATTCACTTTGGAAAATATTTCTCGCGCCGCCAATGCCGTTTGGAGTATCAAGCACGCCTCCGACATTGTAAAAAATTTTAAACCAAATGCGGTCGTCGGGACGGGCGGCTACGTTTGCGGACCGATTCTTCTTGCCGCAAGCTTAATGAAAGTTCCCACGTTGATTCAGGAACAAAATGCGGTTGCGGGCGTCACGAATAAAATCCTTTCCAAGTTCGTCGACAAGATAGCTGTCGGCACTCGTGACGCGCTGAAAAATTTTCCGCCGAACAAAACGATTTACACCGGCAATCCGATTCGCAAGGAAGTCCTCGCCGCAAAAAAATCTGACGGCTTGAAAGAATTCGGCTTCACGGAGGACAAGCCGATTGTTTTAATTTCGGGCGGCTCTCGCGGCGCAAGAAGTATCAACAACGCAATGATTGACGTTTTGAAATCGGCGGCTCAAAAAAATTCCGCGCAATTCCTCCACGTCACGGGCAAAGGCGAATTCGATTCCGTCATGAAAAAATTATCCGACCTCGACGCGCCGAATATAAAAATCGTTCCGTATCTTTACAATATGCCGACGGCTTTGGCAATGGCTGACTTGGCTGTCTTTCGTGCGGGAGCAACGGGCTTGGCAGAATTGACGGCGCGAGGTGTCCCGGCGATTTTAATTCCCTATCCTTACGCGGCAGAAAATCATCAAGAGTTCAATGCAAAATCATTGGTCGAAGCGGGCGCGGCTCGTATGATTCTCAACAAAGACTTGACGGCGGAAATTTTATCGGCGCAACTGGAGGAGCTGTTGTCCTCGCCCGAAAAATTAAAATCGATGGCAGAGGCAAGCTTATCACTCGGCAAGCCGCTCGCCGCAGACGAAATAGCCGATATGATTTTGAAATTGATTTGAG
>CAMVAG010000224.1 GCA_947165405.1 uncultured Selenomonadales bacterium | reverse complement strand
GCCCGTGACTTTTCGCCGCCTTGAAAAAACCTTCGACCCAAGCCGTGTCGTAGTCACCGTATTCGAAGTGCATGTGATAATCGAATCTCATATCAAAATCCTCTCAAAAAAATTTTATCGTTGAAAAACAAAAAGCCCGCCGAATTGCGCGGGCAGAAAAATTCTCAAGCTTGTGTATTACCGAAAATAAATTTGTCCAGCAAGTCGATGAGCTGTCCGATTTCCGGCTTTGAAATTTGAGCACTCGCGCCGAGCTCCTCGCCCTTCAAACGCATTTCCTCGTTGATAAGTGAAGAGAAGAGAACAAACGGCACGTTGCGGAGGCGGTCGTTGTTGCGGACGAGTTTCAAAAATCTGTGACCGTCCATTTTGGGCATTTCGACATCGGAAACGATAATGCTCAAATGACTTGAAATGTCGCCTTCTTTGTTTGCAAGATTCTGAACGTATTCCCAAGCGTCTTGCCCGTTGCCGAAGTCGCGAACGAAACGATAGCCCGAATCATGCAAAGTCGAGACAAGCAAGTCGCGGAGCATGGGTGAATCTTCCGCAACGACGACGTGAGCATCTGCACGAATCGCCCGAACGTCGGCAGCGGCATCCGAAACGGTCGTGAGCTTGGCATTAATTTCGGGATTAATCTCGGCGATAATTGTTTCGAAGTCAAGCAGCAAAACAATTCGGTTGGGCATTTTGACGATACCGACGACACGGCTTTGGTCGCCCACTTCCGGCGAAGGCTCCATGTCCTTCCAAGAAATGCGGTGAATGCGCGAAACATTTTCCACCAAAAATCCGATATCGTAGTTGTTGATTTCCGTGACGATAATATTTTTCGCCTCGTCGCCGTTTGTCACGTTCAAGCAACGCGGAAGATTTACAAGCGGAATTGCTTTGCCGCGCAGAGTGAACAAGCCGTCAATGTAGGGATGAGCTTGCGGCATTGCGGTGACGGGCGTGCGCTGAATGACCTCGCGAACCTTTGCAACGTTTATCCCGTAATTCACGCCTCCTATACTGAACTCAACTATCTCAAATTCGTTTGTGCCTGTCTCAAGCAAAATGCCTTTTTTGTCGCCGAGAGTTTCGGCTCCCTTGCGCACTTTATCTTTCGCCATTAAATCCGCCTCCATTATCTTTGAGCCTTACAGCGCGATAAAATTTCGCCGTGAAAAATTTTTATCCTTCAAACGCGGCTAAATTCATTTGACAAGATTGTCGAAGTCGGCTTGCGGAACGAGCGTGACCAATCCCATTATCGCCAAAATTTGTTCAAGGGCAATTCTCGCCGTCGAAGTATTTTTAACAACAAAGTCAACGTCGCGCCAATGATCGAATTCGCCTGTTTCGTCGGCGGTTTCCACGTAGTAGCGAATTTCGTCGTTCGTGCAGCCGGCGCGGAGCATTCTGTCGACGAAGACTTCATCGTCAATCATGAGGAAAATCGTCACGAGGTCTTGATTGATAAATTTCTGCAACTGCTTAATGCCGGCAACGTCATGCATAAGCGCGATACTGACTTTGTGTCTTTGCCAAGCGTCGAGCACTTCCGATTTTCTCAAGCCGTAAGAGTTCGCCTGATAAACATTGTTGACGATAAATTTTTCCTGCTCGTATTTGTCGGCTTTGACGGTCTGATAAATTTTGCGCTTGTAGGCGTAGCGGTCGTCGAATACGCGGGTCGTGACTGTCGGGATATAGTGAACGCCCATTGACATGAGCTGCGTGACCATTGTCGACTTGCCGGAGGTGTGCGGACCGAGAAAAGCATAAATCTTATTCGCCATATCAATACCTCCTTAGCGTTTTTCTTTGGCGATAACGCGGACGGTGTCTTCGTCTTCATCGATTTCCGCGCCGCAACGAGGACAGCATTCATATTGCGTGCCGTCGGGCAGAGAGCGTTTGCCTTTGCATTTTTGGCAAAAAATCAGAGAGCAACGTTTGCACTCAAGAATTTCGCCAAAATCCTTGCGCCCGCATTTCGGACAGCTGTTGTAAGTCGCCATAAAATTTCTCCTTTCAATAATGAGGATGTGCTTTGACGTATTCGACGGGGCGGCTCCAATCGACGTGAACGCCCGTAGCTTCCCAGAGCCTCGTCAATGTCAGCTTTAAATTTTCCGCGCTCAAGTTCGGGTCGATTTGTTCCGTCGTGAAGTCCAAAAGAGTTTCGTGAGGAATTTTTATTTCGTGCGGCGTCGTCAAAAATTTTTCGGCAAGGGCTTTGCCTTCGTCGTCATCCAAAGTCACGATAACTTTCTTTGCAGCCTCGTCATATTCAACCCAGCCGAGCGAACCTTTGAAACTTATCGCGACGCTGAAATTTTCCAAGCCAATCATCTCCTCTCAAAAAAAATTTTATTAAAAGACAAGTTCTTTGAGCGCAAGAACGACCTTATCAACACAAGCGCGACCGCCGCCTCCGCCAAGTCATTCGCGGAATAATTCAGCCCGACAAATTCTATCGGCAAATATTTCGGCAAGAACCAAATCAACGGAACCTGCACGACCAGCGGCAACAAGCTGATAACCACGTTGCGCCACTCGTCCTCCAAAGCCGCCATGATTCCGCTAAGCCACATGTGCAATCCGACAAACGGTTGCAAGAGGAACATCGTCCGCAAGAAGATTATCATTTCTTCGGTTATCGGCTCGTTTTCGACGATAAAGAAGCGCATCATTTCCTCCGTGAAAATCATCAACACGACGTATATCACGAAGGACAAAACCATCGTCAGGAAAAATCCGTAACGCATGACGCGCAAATAATGGTGCTCCTTCTTCGCCGCGAAGAGTCGACTTATCAAAGGTTGAATGCCCGTATCCAAGCCGGTGAGCGGAAGGTAGACGAGCGTTAAAACTATGTTCGCGATTGTCGCCGCCGCCAACAAATGCGCCGCGTCGTAGCGCAAAAGCGTTGCGTTCAAAAAATATTCGATAAAGCACATCATTATCGTTGCCATCGCGAAGCCGCCACCGATTTTGACTTCCTGCCAAATGTAACCGAGACTGCTCAAGCTCCAAGAGGTTGAAAATTTTTGTCGCGAATATTTGAAATACCAAAAAGAAGTTGTCGTGCCTAAAAATTGTGCAAGCACGGTTGCAAACGCCGCGCCTTCCATGCCCCAG
>CAMVAG010000223.1 GCA_947165405.1 uncultured Selenomonadales bacterium | reverse complement strand
TCGTTGCGAGTATTCAAAGGTTGTAACCGCGTCGAAACGCAACGCTGCGCATTGCTAGTTGAATTTAATTAAACTTTTGAGAGGTTTTTGATATGAGAAAACAACTTAGACTTTCCGGCAGCGGCGGTCAAGGCGTTATCACTGCGGCGATAATTTTGGCGGAGGCAGCGGTCTCGGAAGGCAAAAACGCCGTTCAATCGCAAAGCTACGGCCCCGAAGCTCGCGGCGGTGCCTCGAAGTCAGAAGTCATTATCGACGACGAAAAAATTTATCATCCGCATGTCAAGACGCCCGATTTTGTTTTGGCTATGACGCAGAAGGCAGCCGATAAATATTTCCACGACCTCAACCCCGAAGGAACTTTGATTTTAGATGATGACCTCGTTCCGACTTCGCCCGATTTCAAAAATATAATTCGCGTGCCGATAACCAAACTCGCCGTCGAAAAACTCGGCAAGGCTCTGTTCGCAAATATCGTTGCGCTCGGCGTGATTGTCAAAATCACAAAGCTCGTCGACTTCGAAACGATAAAAAAATCTGTGGCGAATCGCGTGCCGCCTCACACCGTCGAACAAAACATGACCGCTTTGCAACTCGGATTCGACGCCGTGTAAATTTTTGAACGGTGGCAATTTTGACGAAAGGCGTACAATCCGGGAAAGTTGATGAGCTTGATAAAAATTTTTTCGGGAGGAATGCACCATGAAATTGGCGATACTCGGCACGGGTTTTATCGTGAAAGAAGGCGCGTTGCGAGCCTTGAAGGAAGTTCCCGAAATTGAGACGGTTGCAATTTTTGCTTTGCCGCGCAGCAAGGACAAGGCGGAAAAATTGGCGCAAGAAAATTCAATCCCGAAAGTCTTCACGGATTACGACGAACTGCTTGCCGAACCCGCGATTGATTTTGTTTACGTCGGCTTGACCAACAGCGTCCATTACGAATACACGAAGCGGGCATTGCTTGCGGGAAAAAATGTCATCGTCGAAAAACCTTTTGCCTCCACCGCCGCCGAAGTCGAGGAGCTGCGCGAATTGGCTTTGAAAAAAAATCTTTACGTGTTCGAGGCGGTGACGTTGCTTTACCTGCCGAACTTTGCCGCGATAAAAAAAGAATTGCCCAAGCTCGGAAGGATTCGGGCAGTCACGACAAATTATTCGCAGTACTCAAGCCGCTACGATAAATATTTGCAAGGCGAAGTTTTGCCCGCGTTCAATCCGAAACTTTCCGGCGGCGCGCTCTACGACATCAACATTTACAATTTAAATTTAATCGTCGGTTTGTTCGGAGCACCCGTTGCCGTCAATTACGCGGCGAACATCGGCTTTAACGGCATCGACACATCGGGCTTGCTCGTTTTGAAGTATCAAGATTTTTTTGCGACGGCACTCGGCGCGAAGGATTCGGACAGCCCCGGCTTTGCAATCATTCAAGGTGAAAAAGGTTGGATTAAAATTTTCGGCGCGCCCAACGAATTGAAATGCTTTGAACTTTGCTTGCGGCGGACGGGCATCACTACAAAATTTGAACTCAATCGCTATGACTTCCGCATGGTTCACGAGTTTGAAGAGTTCGCGAAAATTTATCACGCCAAAGACTTTGACAGAGTGAGGGAAGGTTTGGAAATTTCTCTTGCGACGATTCAAATTGCCGAGACTGCGCGTAAGCAAGCCGGAATAATTTTTCCCTGCGACGAATAAAATTTTCTTTCCGAACAAAAAAGCTCCTCGAACGTTGAGGAGCATTTTTTTATTGCAAGGATTTGACAAATGCGCTAAAATCTTCAAGAATTTTTTCAAGGAGATGATTACGATATGAGAAGCGACATAGTTAAAAAAGGCGCGACACGTTGCGCACACAGAAGTTTGTTTCATGCGAACGGCTACGGCGTCGAGGAGCTCAAGCGTCCTTTAATCGGCGTGTGCAATTCTTTCAACGAAATTATTCCCGGTCACATGCATTTGAAGTCGATAACCGAGGCGGCGAAATTGGGAGTGGCTGCGGCGGGCGGCACACCGATTGAATTTCCCGCTATCGGCGTTTGCGACGGAATTGCAATGGGTCACACGGGCATGAAATATTCTTTGGCGAGCCGTGAACTTATCGCCGACTCAATCGAGGCTGTGACGATGGCGAGCGGTTTCGACGCGCTGATTTTGATTCCGAACTGCGATAAAGTCGTTCCCGGTATGCTCATGGCGGCGGCGAGATTAAATATCCCGTCGATAATCGTCAGCGGCGGTCCGATGTTGGCAGGTCGTTTTCACGGCAAAGACATAAGCGTCAGTCAAGCGTTCGAGGCGGCAGGAAAATTCGCGGCGGGCAAAATGACTCAAGAAGAAATGACAGACCTTGAGGCTCATGCTTGTCCGAGTTGCGGCTCTTGCGCAGGATTGTTTACGGCAAACACGATGAACTGTCTCTGCGAGGCTTTGGGCATGGCTCTGCCCGGCAACGGAACAATTCCCGCTGCTTACACCGGTGACAGATTTATCCTCGCCAAACGCGCCGGCAAAGTTATCATGGACTTGCTTGAGAAAAATATTTGCCCGCGAGATATTTTGACGATGAAGGCTTTCGAAAATGCCATAACGGTTGATATGGGTATCGGCGGCTCGTCGAATACGGTTTTGCATTTGACGGCGATTGCCAACGAGTGCGGCATTAAAATTCCCGCGACGCTCTTCGACGAAATTTCTGCACGGACTCCTTACATAACCAAGCTCAGCCCTGCAGGCAAGCATCACATGCAAGACCTCGACGAGGCGGGCGGTATCAATTCCGTCATGCACGAACTTTCCAAGAAAAATCTTCTCAACCTCGACGCTTTGACTGTCACGGGAACACTCGGCGACAGAATCAAATACGCGCAGATTCAACGCCCCGATGTTATTCGCACGGTCGACAATCCTTATCGCGCTACGGGCGGCATTGCGATTTTGCAAGGAAACCTCTGCCCCGATTATGCGGTCGTCAAAGCTTCGGCGGTCAGCGAGGACATGCTCGTCTACAAAGGCAAGGCGAAATGTTTTGATTCGGAAGAGGCGGCTATCAACGCAATCATGGCGGGCGAAATTCACGACGGAGATGTTGTCGTCATTCGCTACGAAGGACCCAAAGGCGGCCCCGGTATGCA
>CAMVAG010000222.1 GCA_947165405.1 uncultured Selenomonadales bacterium | reverse complement strand
GTTACGGAACTTTTAACGGCTTTGTCGACAAGCAAGGCGTGAAAACTTGGCTCGGTATCCACTTTGCTCAACCGCCCGTCGGAAAATTGCGCTGGCAGGCTCCTCAACCGCTCAAACCCTCCAATAAAACTTTCGACGCAAAAAAATTCGGCTTTACGGCTATACAAACGGTTGATGAGAATGAAAACGCATCTGTAAATCCGCAAAGCGAAGACTGCCTGACGCTGAACATTTGGACACGCGGCAACGGCAAGAACAAGCCCGTCATGGTCTTTATTCACGGCGGCGGCTTTGCCGGAGGCGGTTCAAGTGACCCGCTTTACAATGGAACGCACTTCGCGGCGGCGCATGATGTCGTTATCGTCACGATTAATTATCGGGTGAACGTTTTCGGCTTCGTGAACTTCGGCGCGATTGATTCTTCGTTCGAGGACAGCGGCTATCTCGGCTTGAAAGACCAAATCGCCGCTTTGACGTGGGTGAAAGAAAACATTTCGGCATTCGGCGGCAATCCCGACAACGTGACGATTTTCGGCGAAAGCGCAGGCGCAATTTCCTGCATGATGCTGACGGTTACTCCTGCGGCAAAAAATCTTTTCCAAAAAGCAATTCCGCAGTCCGCAAATTCGTATATGTACAACACTCCCGAATATTCCGCTGAAGTTGCAGAAATGTATATGAAAATGGGCGGCGCGAAGACAATGCGCGACATGATGAAAAAATCTTCCGACGAACTGCGAACCCTTTTTGAAACTGTCTGGAACGCTCGCATTACTGAAACCGTCAAAGATTATTTGCCGACCGCCGACGGAAAATTTTTGCCGAGTAATCCTTTCCAAGAATTGAAAGACGGCAGCGCACGCGGCATTAAATTTTTGACGGGCACGACCGCCGACGAGTGGCGTTATTGGTTTGAGTACTTTGACAACTTCTTTGAAGTGTTCCGCGACAATCCCGTAAGCTTTTCGCCCGTCATGCAAAAATACAACAAACGTACTCCGCAGGAAATTTATCGCACATGGCTCAACGGTCGCCCGGACACCATTGAAAACTTTGAAGATTTTGTGGAGCAGGTGGATTGGCGCGTCGGGCAGGAGTTGGCGGCGGAATATCAATCGGCTTTCGGTGACGCTTACTTGTATCTGTTCAGCGAGCCGTCGCCCGATGAAAAATTGCGTTCGTGTCACGCCGTCGACTTACCGTATACCTTCAACGTCGGCGATGACATTGTGCCGAATCCGAAGCAACAGCTTGTGAAGGTTATTCAAACGACGTGGACGGCATTTGCGGCGAACGGCAACCCGAACAACGAAACTATTCCGCATTGGGAAAAATATTCCGCCTCGAACCGCCAAACCATGGAGCTGAACTCGAAAGGTTGCGTCTTATATAAAAATTTGAACACGGATAACTTAAATGCCTTGCGCTATCTCTATGAAAATTAAAGGGAGTGATTTTATGTCAAACTTAACGCGCAGAGAATTCCTCAAGGCAACCTCAATGGCGGCACTTGCATTCGCGGCGACGGGTCTTCCGCTCGGCAACGAAAAAGTTTTTGCGGCGGATAATTGCACGGTTAAGACTCGTTACGGAACTTTTAACGGCTTTGTCGACGAAATCGGCGTAAAAACTTGGCTGGGTATCCCCTACGCTCAACCGCCCGTCGGAAAACTTCGCTGGCAAGCTACTCAACCCTTGAAACCGTCCGATAAAACTTTCGACGCAAAAAAATTCGGCGCGTCTGCCATTCAAGAGGACGATGAGCTTGAAAAATCCTCTGAAAATGTGCAAAGCGAAGATTGCTTGACGCTCAACATTTGGAAACGCAGCGACAAGAAAAATTTGCCCGTCATGGTTTTTATTCACGGCGGAAGTTTCATGCACGGCGGCACAATTGACCCGCTTTATAACGGAAATAATCTTGCGGCGTCGAATGATGTCATTGTTGTCAGTTTCAATTATCGGCTGAACATTTTCGGCTTTATGCACTTCGAACTGATTGATTCATCGTTAAAAGACGCGGGCTATCTCGGTTTGAAAGACCAAATCGCGGCGTTGAGGTGGGTTAAAGAAAATATTTCGGCATTCGGCGGCAATCCCGATAACATTACGATTTTCGGCGAAAGTGCCGGCTCAATTTCTTGTATGTTGCTTTCGGTCGCGCCTGCCGCTAAAAATTTATTCCAAAAAGCAATTCCGGAGTCGGGACCTTCGCGCTTCGTTCACGATATGGAGCATGCCGCCAAGCTTACGGATGATTTTATGAATTTGAGCGGCACGAGAAAAATGAGCGACCTTATGAAAAAATCAGCCGTCGAGCTTAGAGATATTTACGTAAAACTTTTTGAAATGCGTATCAAAACGGCTCACTCTGATTTTATTCCGGCTTGCGACGGAAAATTTTTGCCAAGCGATCCTTTCACCGCGATGAAAAACGGCGCGGCGCGCGAAATTAAATTTTTAACGGGCGTCAATGCCGATGAATGGGGCTACTGGTTGCTGTATGACGAAAATTATTTTAAAACCTTCCAAGAAACTCACGAAAAAATTTCTCTCGTCATGAGCAGATACAGAAAGCTCACTTCGCACACCGACGCGGAAGTTTATCAAAAATGGCTCAATGGGCGACAAGACACCGAAGCAAACTACAGGGATTTTGTAAATCAAGTGGATTGGCGCGTCGGGCAAGAGTTGGATGCCGAAAATCAATCGAAATTTAACGACGTGTATTATTATCTGTTCAGTGACATATCTTTGCGCGAAGATTTGGGCTCGTTCCATTCGCTGGAGTTGTCGTTCGTGTTCAATAAGCCTTTCGATGACCTTTTACTGAATCCGAATCCGAAACTTGTCAAACAAATTCAAGCGTCATGGGCGGCTTTTGCGGCAACGGGCAATCCCGACAATGAAACTATCCCGCACTGGGAAAAATACACTGCCGCCAATCGCCAAACAATGGAGCTGAACTCGAAAGGTTGCGTCTTACATAAAAATTTGAACAATCAAAACTTAAATGCCCTGCGTTATGTCTACGAAAATTAAAGAGAGTGTTATTATGTCAAACTTAACGCGCAGAGAATTCCTCAAGGCAACCTCAATGGCGGCGTTGGCAATGGCGATGCCCATTAACGTTTTTGC
>CAMVAG010000221.1 GCA_947165405.1 uncultured Selenomonadales bacterium | reverse complement strand
CCTTTCTTTTTGCTACTTTTTCTTTGGTGCCGGCAAAGAAAAAGTAGATTTAAAACATAAAAGTCATTGAACGCTTAATCGTTTTTAACTTACCAACAGCTCCTAACCGAGCAAATGCATTTCGCGAGCCTGTTCGCGCAAGTGAGCAATGCGGTCGTCGGTATCGGGGTGCGTCGAAAATAAATTCTTCAAAGCTTTTTTGGAATTCTCAAGCGGATTGACAATGAACATGTGAGCGGTGGCGGTGCCGGCTTGAGGCATGGGCGCACTGTGTTGAGCGTAATATTCGATTTTCTCAAGGGCATTGGCAAGATACATCGGGTTGCCGCAAATTTCGCCGCCGGTTTTGTCAGCGTCGTATTCCCGCGAACGAGACACGGCAAGTTGAATCAGCGAGGCAGCAATCGGCGCAAGAATTATCGTTGCCAAAAGACCGATAATCCCTCCGTTGTCGTCGTCGGAACGCGTGCCGAAAATCGCGCCCCATTGAACGATATTTGCAACCATCGAAATGACGCCCGCCATCGAGGCAGCGATTGTCCCGATTAAAATATCTCTGTGCTTGACGTGCGCCAATTCGTGACCGAGCACGCCGGAAATTTCGTTGTAGTCGAGAACTTTCATTATGCCGGTCGTGACGGCAACAGCCGCATGGTCGGGGTTCCTGCCTGTCGCAAATGCATTGGGAACTTCGGAATCAATCACGTAGACGCGAGGCATCGGCAAGTTCGCCTTCTGCGCGAGCTTGGAAACAATTTCGTAAAGTTGCGGCGCATCTTTATCCGAAACTTCGCGGGCGTTGTAACTTTTGAGGACGATCGAATCGCTGAACCAGTAGCTGAAAAAGTTCATGCCGATTGCAATCACGAGCATAATCATTGCCCAAGTCGAACCGCCAATCATTCCTCCGATAGCGACCATCAAACCCGTCAGCAACGCCATAAGTACAAAAGTTTTGAAAATGTTCATGCTGAAATCTCCTTTCGTGAAGATTATAAAAGCGATTCGATTTTTCGGCAAGACTTAAGGATATTTTTAATTGACAGTGCGGCGCGTGCATGTTAATCTTGAAAAAATTTGGAAGGGGTGATTCGCAATGAAAAAATTTTTTCTGTTGACGGCAATCTGTTTAATGGCTTTGGCTTCCGTCGCAAGTGCGCAGCCGAATTACAACTTCGTGCGCGTCTCTGACTTGGGTGCTCAAGCGTTCGTCGACCGCATGGGCTACGGCAACATTTATCAAAACCTCAAACAAAACGGGACGGTCGTCGCCTTCACGGCACCGGCTCATCATCCCGAATTGGAAGACCCGCAGAATTTTCCCGGCTTGAACGTTTACAGATCACTCTTCGGCATTCAAGGTACTCAAGCTCCGAACGGACAACTGCGCTTTTACGTCGACTCCGAAGGTTATGTTTTCGTTGTTCAAGTTATAAGTGAAGGCGAACCTCGACTTTCGGGAATGGTTTTGCTTATGACAATGGAGGCAATCGGACTCAACGACCAAGAAGCGGCTCCTCTTCTTCAAACACAAACTGCCGGTGCCGAAACTTATTGCTCTGCTGCCGGCAGAAAAATTATTCGGCTCGTCACCGACCAACAAGGCAATAACGTTTTCCTCTTCGGCGCGTCGAATTAAGTGTATTCAAAATACCTCCGAAAAATTTCTTGACACTTGGCGGCGGTTATGATAATCTACGCAAGGTTTTTAAGACAAGGAGCAGTACCCAAGTCGGTGAAGGGGACGGTTTGCTAAATCGTTAGGCTCGAAAGGGCGCGGAGGTTCGAGTCCTCTCTGCTCCGCCATAAAAGAAAAAGTTCGCTCTTCAATGAGCGATTGTTGAAAATCGTCGTGCGGAGTACCGTGCGGCGATTTAAACTTTCAAGGAGGTTTTTGTTCAATGGCAAGAATTAACGAAAATTATTTGAAGCTGCCGGGCGCATATCTCTTTTCTGAAGTCGGCAAACGCGCCGCCGCTTATCAAAAAGAAAATCCCGACGCAAAAATTATTCGGCTCGGTATCGGCGACGTGACCCGCCCGCTGCCGCAAGTTTGTATCGACGCAATGAAACGCGCCGCCGATGAAATGGGACACGTCGAAACTTTTCGCGGCTACGGTCCCGAACAAGGCTATTCGTTCCTGCGTGATAAGATTGCCGATTTCAATTACAAGAGGCGCGGACTCAACGTCAGCCCCGAAGAAATTTTTATCAGCGACGGTTCCAAGTGCGACTGCGGAAATATCCAAGAAATTTTCGCGCTCGACAGCAAAGTTGCTCTCGGCGACCCCGTCTATCCCGTCTACAATGATTCAAACGTCATGGCGGGACGCACCGGCAACTTGAAAGCCGACGGTCACTTTGAGGGCATTGTCTACTTGCCGTGCACTGCCGAAAATAATTTTGAGCCGACACCGCCCGCAGAGAAGGTCGACATGGTTTATCTTTGCTCGCCGAATAATCCGACGGGCACCACGTTGAGTAAATCCTCGCTTGAAGCTTGGGTTGCCTACGCCAAAGAAAACGACTCCGTGATTTTATTCGACGCCGCTTATGCCGCTTACATTACTGAAGAAAATGTTCCGCGTTCGATTTATGAAATTGAAGGTGCGCGCGACGTTGCGATTGAGTTCCGCTCCTTCAGCAAGACGGCAGGTTTCACGGGCACGCGTTGCGGCTACATTGTTATTCCCGAAGGCTTAACCGGCACGACTTCGACGGGCGAACGCGTTCCTTTTAAAAATCTTTGGGCACGTCGTCATACAACGAAATTCAACGGCACAAGCTACATCACTCAACGCGGCGCGGAGGCAATTTATTCCGCAGAAGGTCAGGCGCAAGTCAAAGAGCTCATCAATTACTATCTTGAAAATGCAAAGATTATCCGCGAGAGTTTGACGGCGGCAGGCTTGAAGACTTACGGCGGAATTAACGCGCCTTACATTTGGTTGAAGACGCCCGACGATATTCCGTCGAGCTGGGATTTCTTCGACAAGCTCCTCCGCGAAAAACACATTATCGGAACGCCGGGCGCGGGCTTCGGTCCTTGCGGCGAGGGCTACTTGAGATTAACCTCCTTCAACAGCAGAGAAAATACAATCGAGGCTTGCGAGCGTCTCAAAACTTTTAAAGCCCGTT
>CAMVAG010000220.1 GCA_947165405.1 uncultured Selenomonadales bacterium | reverse complement strand
TAACATGTTGCCGATTAAATATCAAGTTGCACAAGCGACGGAATCACATCAAAAATAAAGCGTGTTGGAGGATTTCATTTATAGCGAGAAGCTTAAACCCGGCCGTCACGGATGACGTTGCAAAAGAAAAGTAGAAGAAAACTTGAAATAAAAAGTAGAATAGCATCGCGGGCGGGATAACGAAAATTTATTGACGCGGCAGGAATTTTTTTCGGCGCGGCAAATATCAAACGCAAGCAACAGAAATTTTTTGACCGCAATTATATTTCAGGAGGGATTACTTTGAGAGAGCTGGACGTTAAACTCATCACCGAGAACGTCGCCGAAATGTGCAAGGAGGCGGCGTATTATCTGCCGGACGATGTCTATCGTGCACTCAAGCGCGGACGCGAGACCGAAAAATCTCCCGTCGGTCAAATTGTCCTCGACCAAATCATCAAGAACGCCGAAATTGCCAAAGCCGAAGACCGCCCCTATTGCCAAGATACGGGCATGACGATTGTTTTCTTGGAAGTCGGGCAGGACTTGCACCTTGTCGGCGGCGACTTGGAAGAAGCAGTAAACGCGGGCATTGCCAAAGGCTACACGGAAGGTTATCTGCGCAAGTCGGTCGTCGGCGAGCCGCTGTTCAATCGCGTCAACACCAAGAACAACACGCCCGGCGTCATCTACACGAAGATTGTGCCCGGCGACAAGTTGAGCATCACGATTGCGCCCAAAGGCTTCGGCTCGGAAAACAAATCGGGAATTAAAATGCTCGTGCCTGCCGATGGCGTTCGCGGCGTCAAGAAAGCCGTCATGGAAATTATCCTTCACGCGAGCATGAATCCTTGCCCGCCCATGGTCGTCGGTGTCGGTATCGGCGGGACAATGGACAGAGCCGCGCTCCTTTCCAAGAAGGCTTTGACACGCTCAATCGACGAACGCAACCCCATGCCCGAATATGCCAAGCTTGAGCAGGAACTCCTCGACTTGATTAACTCGACGGGTATCGGGCCTCAACTCGGCGGAACGACTTCGGCTTTGGCAGTCAATATCGAATGGGCTCCGACGCACATTGCGGGCTTGCCGGTTGCCGTCACGATTTGTTGTCATGCAATGAGGCACGCGCACAGGGTGCTGTAAAAATTAGGAATTATGAATTAGGAATTAGGAATTGTGAGGGGCGCGTTTATCATTCCTCATTACTAATTCCTCATTCCTAATTAATAGAAGGGAGAGATTGACAGAATGGCTGAAAGTATCAGAATCACGACGCCTTTTACGGAGGAGATGTCGCGCAAGCTCAAAGCGGGTGACAGCGTCCTCATAACCGGCACGATTATCAGCGCAAGAGACGCCGCTCATAAAGTCATGACGGAAGCCCTTGCTCGCGGCGAAAAATTGCCCGTCGATTGGAATAATCAAATCGTTTATTATCTCGGACCCACGCCCGCCAAACCCGGCGACCCGATCGGCTCATGCGGTCCGACGACTTCGGGCAGAATGGATGCTTACACTCCCACAATGCTTGAGCAGGGCATTAAAGGTATGGTCGGCAAAGGCTCGCGCACAAAAGAAGTTGTCGAAGCCATGAAGAAAAACGGCGCAACTTATTTTGCGGCAGTCGGCGGCGCGGCGGCGTTGATTGCAAAATCCGTCAAAAGTTACACAGTGCTTGCTTATCCCGAGCTCGGCCCCGAAGCTGTGGCGGCTTTGGAAGTCGTCGATTTCCCCGCGATTGTCGTTATCGATTGCGAGGGCAACAACTTCTACGAAATCGGGCAGAAAGATTATCGCCACTTCGACATGAATCAAATCTAGGCTGTTAGGAATTGGGAATTGGATTTTCATTCCTAATTCCTAATTCCTAATTCCTAATTAAACAAGGAGGTCACAATGTACCACACAACTTTTTATCTGCGGCGGTTGCATTCTCTGTGCGGCTTGCTCGTCTTGGGCATGGTGCTGTTCGAACACATCTTTACAAACTCAATGGCGATCTTCGGCCCGCAAGGTCTTAACACCGCACTCGAAATGATGGAGCTTATCCCCAAACCGATTTTTATGGGCTTGGAAATCGGCGGCATCGCAATTCCGCTCTTGTTTCATGGAATTTATGGCATTTACATTGCTCTGCAGGCGAAGACTAATTCCGGAAATTATGCCTACGTTCGCAACTTTAATTTCTCCCTGCAACGCTGGACGGCTTGGTTCCTCGTAGTCTTTTTGATTTGGCACGTCGGCTATCTGCGTTTCTATGTCAAAGGCATCACGGGCACGCCGATTTCCTTTGAACTCTTGCAGAACTTTTTCCAAAATCCCATCGTCGTTGCGCTTTATGTCTTGGGTATGTGGGCAGCGATTTTCCATTTCTGCAACGGCATTACAACTTTCTGCATGACTTGGGGCATTACAAAAGGTCCGCGCTCTCAAAACGTTATCAGCATTATCAGCATGTTGCTCTGTGCGGCGTTGTGCCTCATTACGCTCGTCTTCATGGGCAGCTACTTCGTTTATTAATGCGTAATGCGCAATGCGTAATGCGTAATTAAACAGGAGAAATTTCTATGGCTAAAGATATGACTAAAAAGAAAATTATAATCGTCGGCGGCGGCATAAGCGGCTTGCTGGCGACGATTAAGGTTTGCGAACTCGGCGGCGAAGTCTATCTGTTTTCCTATTGTCCCGTCAAACGTTCGCACTCCCTTTGCGCGCAAGGCGGCATGAACGCCTGCATGGACACCAAAGGCGAACACGACAGCGTTTATGAACACTTCGACGATACGGTTTACGGCGGTGACTTTTTGGCAGACCAAATCGCCGTCAAAGGCATGGTCGAGGCAGCTCCGAAGCTGATTAAAATGCTTGACAGAATGGGCGTTACTTTCACACGTACACCCGAAGGCAACCTCGACTTGCGCAACTTCGGCGGACAAAAAAATAAACGCACTTGCTTTTCCGGCTCCACGACCGGTCAGCAAATCCTCTACGCCCTCGACGAACAGGTTCGCCGCTGGGAAGTCAAAGGCTCCGTCAAAAAATATGAGTTCTGGGAATTCATTAAGATTATCAAAAACAAAGAGGGCATTTGCCGCGGTATCGTCGCTCAAAGCATGAACACGATGGAAATTCAATCCTTCCCCGCCGATACCGTCATCCTCGC